>JAUWJS010000035.1 GCA_030607575.1 Candidatus Heimdallarchaeota archaeon
CTCATATCTAATAAGGGAGGTTATTGGACACATAGTTTGCAATATAATGAAAAGCAATGTAAAAAAGTATTAATTAGTGTCAGATATTTAGATTCTTATGCAATGGTATTTTATTTTTATAATTGTAATAAGTGCATTATTGTTTGCACTCTTATTACTGGTAGTTTGGTATATGTCGTACATTGCACCTTGCCCAACAGGGAAAATTTCAGATAATATCTCTGTTATTAGAACTGGAATTGTTAATTGTTATGTATACAGTAAAGGTTCTAAGCGGATTCTGATAGATGCAGGAACATCAACTAAGAAACTGATAAAGGGATTGACAACTATCGGAATAGAGCCAGAATCAATTAGTAGTGTATTTCTAACACATAGTGATCCAGATCATATTGGTGGAATTTCCCTTTTTAGCCATGCAAAAATATATTTTGGAGAAAAATCTAAAATCAAAAATCCTGAGAAATATCAATTTCTTCATGATGGGGAAATAATTGATATTGAAAGAATTAAGGTTCAAGCAATTAGTACTCCAGGTCACCGTTTAGGACATACAGCTTACATAGTAGATGAAGAATTCCTATTTACAGGGGATGTTCTTAGATTGAAGCAAGGTGAAGTTAAACCGTTTCTCAGAATAATCAGTTCAGATTTTGACAAACAAAAAAAATCTATCGAAATGCTAGCTGAACTTGATAACATTTCTATATTGTTTACAGCTCATAATGGTTTTACAACCAATTTTGAAAAAGCAATAGAAAAATGGAAAGAATGATTCTAATATATTTACTCTTTATACCTTTGATAATTATTCAGTTAGTTTACCTATTTCTTCTGCCCACTTTACCATATCTTCTTCTTTCCAATTGAAAAGACTAAACTCTTCTGTCTTACCTTTCTTTATCCATCCACCAAAAACAGCTGTGGAAGTGGGTTTAACATTGGCATTTTTCTTAACAACTTTATCAAGAAAACGACCTTTATGTTTTTCATATTTTTCCATTTCACCTTTTTCTAAAGCTGCGTAAGTCAGTGCAGCTGAGGAGATAAAGACAAATAATTTCTTCCCACTGAAGTCATTCTTCAAGAATTTCTTTGCTCGTTTTGTCCAGCTAAACATAGCTATACTTGTTCCTACAATTACATTATCAAAATTTGATAAATCAACATTTTCTGTTTCACTAGAAAGTTTGACAAGTTCAATTTCATGGTTGAACTTTTCTTTGAGTACTTTTGCGATAACTTCAGAAGATTTATGGGTTGCACCATATCTAGTTCCAAATGCGATTAATGTTTTGGTCATTTTTAACACCTTGAATTCATGGGAATATGGATAACTAGGTATTTAAGAATATACTTTCCAAGAAAGGCAAATAACTCTTATAAAGATTAAAAGACTGAATATCATATGTCAAAAATACTTATCTTGAATGGAAGTCCAAGAAAGAAAGGAAATACTTTCTTTCTAATTCAAGAATTATCTAAAATAATCATTCAAAGTGGACATGATGTAGAAATTCTTCATCTTAATGACTATGACATTAAACCTTGTCAAGGTTGTTTTTGGTGTTACAAAGAGTTTCCTTTGAAATGTGTTCAAAATGATGTAATGAATGGATTATATCCATCTGTTTTAGACTCTGATGTAATTGTTTTTGCTTCTCCCATTTACTGGTTTAATTATTCTGCTCAATTGAAGCTGTTTATTGATAGATTAATAGCTTTACATGTTCAAGGAGGACATTCTCTGAATGGACATAAATTTGCTAGTATCTTTGTTTATGGAGATGCAAATGATAGAGGATCTGGTGTTTATACCGCAATCGAATCGATCAATCAAATGATTCGTTATTTTAGAGGAAAAAATTTGGGAGTTGTTCATGGGACAGGAGGAGATAGTTTAACAGTTCCAGATAATCCAGAGATTATGAAAAACTTGAGAGAGCTTGCAGAAAAAATGTGCTCAATTTAGTTTCAATTTATTACAACGCAGAATATACAATTCAGGCTTTTTGCAGCCTTTTCAATTATATATTTCCAAGTTTTCAGAGTGAAAAAGCGCTACGAAGCACAAGAAAATCTTACCACATTAAAATATTTTTACGTGGTAAGATATTTTCACTTAGCTCAAAATTTTAAAAAACTACTATTTATATTAGCGAATTCTCCTTGTTTAGTAACTGAATAAATGATGTTGTGCAGCACATTATGAAAATCTAGGGATTTTCATCCTCCAGTATGAAAGAATAATCTTCTGGCGGTTCTTTTCTCTTGATTTTCCTTATTTCTTTTGCATATCTGAGGAATTTAGAAAATCTTTCTATTGTAAGATTATCAGTATCGTTCTCCCAATCTGTAGCTGTCATTATTTCTCTCATTTGATTAACTAGAATGTTAAGTTCTTCAGCTGGTAGTTCAGATGCTAGTTTTCTAGCTGAAGTTATATCTGCTGAATCAACTCCAGGTATGTCATATCTCTCAGGTTCTTCTTCCCATGCTTCGAATGATGGTGCTATTTCCTCTGTAGAAAGCAAATCGATAATTCTATCAACTGTAAATGGAACAATTTTAGTGAATTTCTCATATGCTTTAGCATACTTCTTTGAATATTCTATATTTGAATGAAAATAGTTATCTGTTGGAAAAAGCTGGAAAATACTCTTTATCTGGAAGATTCCAGTTGGAAATTCTATTTGCAAAAATTGTGCTCTCTCAGAATCATCTGAAAAAGGTATTAATCTTATGTCTTGTAATTTCTCCTTAATAGATAGTTTCCATACTTTTACTACTGATTTTAGCTGGAAAGCTCCATAGATATCGTCGTTCTCATTCTGTAGATGAATAATCAGTAATTTTCTTCTTGTTGCTCCACTGTAGATTTTTCGAAAACTAGGTGAATCAATTTCACTTCCTTCTAAACGATGGTCTGTGGAAACAAATCTGATCTCATCATTGCAGTCCATAATGTCCCATTGCACTCCCTCTAAAATGTTTATCAAATGAATCGAAACATCACTACTATCCTCTAGACAAAGAATATTTTCGAGAATGAAACGCAGATAATTTTCCGACTCATTGTTCATAAAATACACTACAGTTCTCTTTTTTTAAATCTAACTGCTAAAAAGCACTATTTTTGCTCTATTTCCTCAAATAAAGACATATGACCTAGTAGCCATTCAAGATACTTTCTAGAATTATATTCCTTAGGCATTTTCTTATAGTGACTATAAATTCTATTAGACATCAATGCTGCTTTTCTCATTTTTAGCATTAGTCTAATTCTTGTTATCCCATTGAAAAAAGTCAATAACATCTTTAATAGTCCAATTTTCTTATATTTTCCGTGAATCATGAGTTCTAAGTCATTTTTTGTCACAATTCCCTTATTTAGAAGGAAAGAAAATTCTTCTTCACTAAATAAAAGAGTATGTCTCCTCAGCATATCTAGTGCAGCATGATCCCTTCCTCTCTCTTTCATGAAATTGACTTGATATTGCCATAAGCTGTCTATTGAAACTTCTTTTCTTCTCAATGCATCTGCAGCAACCTCAGCTGCCATCTTTGCGGCTATCATCGCTGGACCTATTCCACATCCATTTGAAGGTACAACTTGACAAGCAGCTTCACCAACTGCTAGAAATCCGTACCAAACCATAGTTGTAGGTCTTCTGATCAGTATATCTCCGCCCCCACCGCGTATTTGTTCATTTTCAACATTACTTTTAGAATTAATAAAATCATTCACAATTGCTTTAGGGGATCTATCAGAATATCCCTTTCCAACTCCTGATCCTACGTCTAGATGATTGTTATCTTCAAAGTTTAACCAGCTGAAACCTTTCTCAAACCCATAGCGATAGTATAGAAGATTTTTATCAATTGGTATATCTTTCCAATCTATTTTCCCATCAGTAACTTTGTGTAATTCTCGATATGCTTTAACTTTATCCTTTTTCTTCATTTCAATGTTTAAGTCCAAAATTTCTATATTTTTAGCTAAAATCCTTTCTTTGCCTGAACAGTCAATAACAATGCGAGCATTTTCTATTTTTTCCTCTTTAGTTTTGACTCCTACAACCCATTGTCCTCTTCCAATGGGTTCAACTATATCAACTCCAAAATTAAAATCTGCACCAGCTTTCTCTGCAAGAGCTACCAATCTTTCTTGGAACAGTTTTCTATCCACAATCCAATAATCATAATGGTCTAGATGAATAGTACTCTGGAAATCAGGAGATAGAATTACTAAATGGTCTCTGTCTTTCTTTCTTTCCTTGCCTTTGGGAGGAGGAATACTAGCATAAGCAAAAGCTCTTTTCTCTATAGAATCACACCAATCATGTCCTAAGTTATCTCGCTTTTCTTTTTCAAATACTTTAACTTCAAACCTAGAATTTGCTAAATGAAAAGCCAAAACACATCCTGCTATTCCAGCTCCAACTATAATAACATCAGTATGTTTTTGCTTTTGCTTTTTTTTGGACATAAGAATATGTAAACGTTAGTATTTTTTAGTTTTATCCAAAAATAGAAAATAGTGAGGTTAGAATAAGAATTCTAACAGAAATGTTAAACCAGCAACTAGTAGAACTGCGGGTATGATCTTTATAGCATAGAAGATCTTGTTTTCTTTTGAAACTGCTCCAAGGAAAAGTCCCAGAATAATCACTTCAACAGCAATTACAGAGATTGAGATAATATAAGCTGTTTGCATGGTTAATCCTACCAACACAAAGAAAAATGGAGCAATTGCTATCAATGAGAATATGAATGGAGATAAACCATCTACAGCACCAATAACTATTGAAGTCCAGAGGTTTGCTTTTGATATCCGAGTGTTATTAAGATCAATAACCATACTCTTTTCCAATTCTTTTCTCTCTCTAGTCCTTTCTGCTTTTTCAGTTAGATAGGCTATCCAAAAGCCTGATACTCCCATAGCAATACTTGCACCAATACCAGAAAGAATGAGTTGTTCAGGGTTTGAAAAATTCCTAGCTATTAAAGATCCTAAGATTATTCCAAGTGCAGTAAGGGCACCATCAAATCCATTCATAACAAAATATCTGCGTAAAATGTTTTCTCCCTCAGTTATTGACAAGAAGTCTCTGATTTCACGAATGCTCTTCAATTTGTTTTTTCCCTAAATAGATTTATTGATATTCCTTTATAAAACATGCTATAAATTTTGTGTTTTGTCTAAGGAAGCTTTCTTCTAGCTTTCTTCTTCCGACAAAAACTTCCATCACTTTCAATACTTTTAATCTACAGTCCATAAATATTTTAATAATATACTAACTTACCTCAATGGAGGAGCTATTTAATGCAAGTTTTTTTCGATAAAACACTAGAAAGAGAATTTGAAAAAGTTTATACTAAATTCAAGTCGATTGAAGTTTCGAATGATGAAGCTTACCAAGAGGATTTAGGTTATCTTACTAAACTTATAACAGTTTTTGACCCTTGTTCCTCTATATGCAACAAGGATGATTTTAACTCTGCAGCAATAGATGGGTCAGGAGCTGAAAGTATTGTTTCTCTGAATGATATTTCCATACATTTATTGACAGCTGCTTTTGCAGCTGATAAAACTAATTTCTCAATGGGAACTACAAGTAGGATAGATCTAACACCACCTGTTTGTACAAATCCAGAAGGAATTACAAGGTTAATATTGTTACGAGAAGATAAGAAAGATGAGGTTTGGGAAGATTTTGAAGATTTTATCCTATATAATTATGGTGAAAAACTCATCGATGTAATTTTTAGAGTAATAAAAGATATCGTAGCAACAGCTTACAAAATGAGTAAACCTAATGATCCTCTTCCTAAACTGGATACTGAAGCTGACATCAAAATAGCAGCAATTAAAATAGGACTGAATCTCTCCAAAGAAAATTTTGATAACTATTCTTCCTGGATGGTTTCTCCTCGTGCGAATGCTCCAAGGGGTTGGTTTGAGCAATATCGCGAAGTTCTAGAATATTCAATGTCTCATTCTCTTTTACAGTCTGACGTTCATTTCAAGTATCTGTTCATTGACGGTTCAATGAATATGCTGATGTCACCAGGACAGAATCAACCACGTTTAGCTTCAAATTATCTCTTGAGGGATATAAATCTGAAAGCTCTTCAGAAAAAAACTTGTGTTGTAGCAGTTAGTAAAACAACTACTTTTCCCTTTATCTATAGGCTAGCTCAGGACTTAGAAAAAGAACTAGGAGCAGAAAAAAAATGGTTCCTAAAAATACCTACTAAAAAAAGAGATGGTCATATATTGAATATTCTCAAGGATCGACCACATATACCTCCAGCTTATGGAGTAACCTATCTGTTTCATTTCTCTTCCGAAATACCTGTATTGAGAATTGATTTTGATGAGAAATGGTGGTATGAAAATATTCATTCAACAGATAAGAAACAGGAGAAGGATAAGGAAATAGCTCTCTTTCAGGACATAGATTGGCTAGCAAGAGACGTTAGATACTATGGTTACTTCTTTGATTTAGCTTTTGCGCACAACTCTACAATAGTTCGTTTTGCTGATAGAGATGAAGTTGCTGACAGATTAATTAGTTATTTTGCATCAAAGGGTGAGAACCCAAAAATGTTTATACATCCAAGAAGAAGATTAGGATTAATGTGATAAGAAAAGGTGACATGAATGGAATTAGATTTACCAGAGAGAATTGGAATTCTTGCAGAAGGAGATATTTCGACACTTAAAGTAGTATGTGCTGACATTAGATTTCAGATTGGAGAAATACTGATTATTAAACCAGTTGATGGATATCGAGTATTTTTGTTTAGGGTAATGAATTATGAGAATATTATACGTAAAGCCCCAGATATGACAGATATTGCAGGAAATTTCTTGAACAATAGAGATGCGTATATTGCTCGAATTGAATCTGACAAGTTCGTCAAAGTTCAAGGATTATTGATGGGTTATAGTGAATACAATGGTGATGAAAAGAAATGGGTATTTAAGAAACCCAGGATTCTTCCACCTCATTTTTCTGATGTTTATAGAGGAGCTGAGTGCTCAGATGCTTTATCATTGTTATTACAAGATGAGATAGGAAAAGATATTGAAATTGGACAATTATTAATTGGTACATCTTCAATGGATATACCAATCAAAATAGACTTAGATTCTCTTCCTATGCATGTGCAAGTTGCGGGAACCACAGGTGCCGGTAAATCCTTTTTTATGTTGACTTTTATTACCTCTGCTCTGAAGAGCAACTTAACAAAATGGGCTAAAAATGAAGATATTAGAAACAAAGTTTCTGTCTTTATGGTAGATGTTCATGATGAATATATGCGAGGATTACCTTTTCAGAATAAACAGTTTGGTATCATGGATATAGCTGATGCCACTTTGAAAGGAGGAGATGATGATCAATTTGACGCAATTTTTGCTGATAAATTCTACCTCACAAGAGAGCTAGAAGCAATTCCTACAGAAATGCAAAAAATCGCTAAACCTATAAGATTCAGACGTGAGGATCTCTTTGTTAGTGATATTACTTCCGTCATGTATGTATCTGATCAAATGGTTGGTTTCATGAATAGAGCTAGAGGCATTGAAGCAGACTGGATCACAAAGATAGAGAAAATGGATGAAGCTGAAGATTTGGGTTTTGCTAAAGGAACAAAAAACGCAGTACAACGAAGATTATATCCAATCATCAAATCCCCTATTTTCACAGAAGATGAATTCAGTGATTTAGCTGAAATAATATACAATCTAGAGCAGGGACACTTCTATAATTTTAGTACTGCTTTACTTTCTTCAAATGAGCAGTTTGTTGTAATTACTATGATTGCTAGGACATTATTCTCTGTTCGTCAATCTTTAATGTCCTCAACTAAATGGAGTCAATTCAAAGAACAAGTTTATTCAAAATTACCTAGAAAAATTGCTAGCGAACTTTTGGGTGAATCACCCAACTCCAAATATTCAATAAAGGATCTTTACGTAGAAGGAAAGAAAGGCAATGATTTTGTGATGAAAAATATCAAGGATTTGCCAATTGTGATGATAACAGTTGAAGAAGCTCCAAGTATTCTAGGCTCTCAAATGTCAAAAGAAGGGAATATTTTCATTGATATCTCTAGACAAGGTAGGAAGTTCAGAATTGGTTTGTTACTGATAACGCAGAATATTTCTTCAATGGAACCCATAATACTAGCTAACACAAATACTGAATTGAATATGATGCTCGGAAATGAGATCGAAATCAAGCAAGCAATAGTAAATGCGAGCAATAATATAGCTGGGTATGAGAACGAATTCAAGGTTTTAAGTAGAGGAGAAGCGATTCTAACTAATTCTCTGAAAAATATCCCCCTGCCAGTTAAAGTAAGCAATGTACCACTGTATATTGAAAAAGAGCTCCCCTTCTTTACAAATCCATTTGAGAAACTTAAAATTAAGAAGACTAGAACAAAAGCTACAGAAGTTCCACTTTAAAGGGTGAAAATATGGTAAAGATTCTACATATATCAGATTCACATGTATCTCATCGTAAATTTAGAAACGTTAAAGATTCATGGAAAATACACAATAGAGTTACATGGATAGAAGAAGATTATTGCTTAGGGTTTAAACAAGTATTAGATATAGCAGCTGAAGTGAAATGTGATTATTTAGTTCATTCAGGTGATTTCTTTGATGTTCCAGTAGGAAGAAATTTTTCTGGACCTTCGGAATATTCTAGAACATTCGCAATAACAGCTTTGAAAAAATTCTTTGAAAAAACTCAGTTTAAAATCCCTCTTATAATTATTGATGGAAACCATGGTACTTATCTAACTAGGAATTATTCTACAATTGAGTTCATCCAAGCAGCTTTTCCGAAGAACATCCATATTTTCACTAACTACCAATTAAAAGATGCAATAAGGAAAAATACACCTCTAACTCTAGAATTTGATGATGTTAAATTCTTCTTATTTCCATATCTCAAATTCGGAAGATTAGAAAACTGGGCACAAGAATATGAGAGATGGTTACAGAACAATCAGCAACCAGACATTGAGAAAATATCTATAGCTGTAGCACATGGAATGGAAAGAGGTATGGATTTACATGAACTTATCTTGAATTACAAGTATGATTATGTAGCTCTAGGTCATGATCATCAACAAAGAAAAATCAAGAAAAATGCTTGGCAATGTGGAAGTAGTACAAGGTATACTTTTGCGGAAAGAAACCAAGTAAAAGGTGTATTAGAAGTAGATGTCGAAAAAGGAAAGGATTCAATAGTGAAAACAATCAAAATTGATTCAGTACGCTCTATGAAACAAATTGATTACACTCTTAATTCTGATCTAACAACAGTAGGGTTTGAAAAAGAAATAAGAAATAGAATAGCAGGGTTTAAAAACAAATTTGATGGGGATAAAGCTGTTAGGTTAAAAATAAAATTTGATGGAGCAGTGCTTTTATCTAATTGGTGGGGAATGGAGGATATCCTGAACGAGATTCAGAAAGAAGTATTTACTGATGATTATAACATACTTGAATTTAGATGGGATACTGGTGAAGTAATCAAAAGAGCACCTGTTAGTCTTCAGAAGGGAGCTAAACTACATGATTACTTAATTGAAGATCCCGTTGTTGATTTTGAGAAATATATTCGTACTTTAAGCTTAGAGAACGAAAAACAAGCAAAACAATTAATTGAAATTGGCGCTAAAATCATTGAAGAAGTATTTACATCAACGGTGACAAGCACAACCAAGGAGGAAGAGGTGGAATAGATGAGAATTCTGTGGCTTACAGTTGAAAATTTCAAGTGTTACAATAATATTCGTGTCCCTGCTCAAGGGATTCTACCTGAAGGTCTTCTCTTTGTTGAAGGCGAAAATTCTACTGGTAAATCAAGCTTGTTCGATGCAATATTCTATGCCTTTTTCTATGACCCAACTACTACAAAAGAACTTGGGACAAAGGATGATTTAATTAGAAGAGGGTATTCAGAAACAAATGTTGAAGTAGCATTTGAATTAGATGATAAATGTTACATTATTCGTCGCACCCATAGTAAGAAATCAGCTGTTCAAGCTTTTCTTATGAGGATAGATTCAAAAGATGCTATGGCTGGAAATACTACTGGTAAACAAACGATTTGCACTGGAGTACCTGATGTAGAGGAGAAACTCACAGATCTTCTGAATATTAACAAAGAAAAGGCATTGAATACAATCATAGTAAGACAAGGATCCGTTCAGGCTTTAGCCGAAGCTAAAGGAGCTGAATTAAGAAATATTATCTATGAACTCTTCCAATTGGATTATTATAGAGATAAAGCATTGAGTATTATAAAAGATAAGAAAGATATTTTTGAAAATCAGAAGCTTAAACATATCATTCAGAGAACTACAGAAAATATTCTGCTGGAGATTGAAGAGAAAAAGGAAAATATAGAAAAAGCTAAAGAAGATATAATTGGTTTTGATGAAAAAATAGAAAAATTACAAATTGATGCTAGTCAATTTCCAGAGATAAAGGAAATCCAAGAAATTAATGTGCTTACTGACAGAACAAAACAATTAGATTCAATTATAAATAAGAAACAGCAAAATATATCTGAAACTGGAGAAAAATTTTCACTAAAGATTCCAATTGAAATTAAAATTATAGAATCAAAAAGCAATGAATTTGAGAAACAAATTAAGGATAATGAGATTAAACAGAATGAAATACAAAAGGAAATAGAAAAACTTGAGGAGGAAAGAAGAGTCATTGATATAGAACTTGGAAACTTCAATAAGAGGAAGAAAAGTTTGGAAACTATTGCTGAAAAAGGTGGTCAGCCAACATGTGATGTTTGTGAGCAAGAAATCCAAGAAGAAAAATTCAATGAACTATTAGAAAGGTCAAAGCGATCCATCCCTGCTCTTACTAAAGGAATTGCAAAGAAGGAAGACTTGATTAAAACAAAGAAGAAAGAAATAAAAGTTATTGATCAATCAATATTCACAATAAGACAAAATTCTGTAAAATTAGAAGAATTAGTTGAGGATTTAGGTGAATTAAAAGGATTTACTTCTGATAAAGATGAATTATCTGCAGAAATAACTGAATCTCTTAAGAGCTACGTTGTGAAGAGTTTAGAAGAAATGGCTAAGAAATATGGATTAAGCAATTTTGAAGAACTTTTTGATCATGTAAAAACAATAGATGATGACATTAATAGAAGTACAATTCAGAAGAAGCACATTAAGGAATCTATCGATAAAGATCAATCTGCAATTGAAAAGCTTAGTAACCAAATCAAGGAAAATAAAGAAAAAGAAGAAAAAACTGCTCAAATTAACTTAGAAATTGCATTATTAGAAGAAGTTCAAACCTATGTTGAGAAATTTATTGTGGAAGATTTGATTTCTAATAGAATGTTAGCAAATATACAGCATTCAACTAGAGGATACATCTATCTATTCACACGCGGGAGATATTCTGAATTATACTTGGAACCAACAAAAACAAAGACTCTGAATATGAGTATAAAAGATGAAGTATTGGGGTTCGTTAAGAGTCAAACTCTATTGTCAGGTGGAGATAAAGCAGCTATTGGTTTAGGGTTAAGAATTGGAATTAGCGAGCTTTTAAAGAGAATCAGACCTCTCAAAACCTCACCTTATCAACCTCCAAGGATGGATATTCTTGTTCTAGATGAACCTTTGGGATCTTTGGATGATGCAAGAAGAGCCAAAGTAATAGAAGGTCTTGTAGCGGAAGAGAAGTTTTCCCAAATATTCCTCATCACTCATACAAATATTAGGAAAAGATTCAAAGCTCCTATAATAACAATTCAATCAAATCCCTCAGGTAGTTTAGCTTCATTCTACGCAGCTCCAACTGAAATTGAAGAAGAAGCAGAAGAAGAATAGGAAGATTCAATTTAACAGAAGCTTTCACAAGATTTTTCAATAATGTCCATAACTATAGTTTAATGATACCAGGTACTCTACGACCTTTACCTAAAAAAGTAAAAGAAGTAAAAACAGCTGCTGATTTACTTCTTAGAACTGTTGATTTTGATGTTGAGAATTCAAAAGACATCTTTAAGGACAGTTCGCTCTATACTTTTGAAGAAATAAATTCACATTATATGAGAATTATTGATCAATATACTCAGATTAGACCGCTCACAAAAGATGCAGACAAGCTTGTTGATAAGTACGTCAATGATTATCTTCTAAATGAATTAGTTTATGGTCAATTTACTAAGCTGGAAATGAGAGAAAATAGATTAAAAAATGACATTCAACGACTTGATAACGTATTAATGTCAAAAAGGAAAAAGTACATTGAGGAAATGATCCCACGATTTAAGGATGAAATATCTAGCAAACTCTCCTTTATGAAAGATTTATCTTTTGATGAAATTTTAGAAAAAGGCCAACTATATGGAGAAACCATAGGAACGATAGTCAATAAAATTAGTGGAATCAGAGATGAGTACAACAAGTTATCATCTGGTTCTTTTGATGTTTCAGAATTTTATTCATATTTAGATGAAAGAATAACTGAAGTAGAAGAACAAGTAACTGCCTATGATTTGATTTTACGAACTTGTAAAATGCAGATGCTTTCAGAAGAAGCTGAGATGTATATTGAAGATGGAAATGTAATAAACAATGAGTTTGAAGTGGAAGCTTCCAGTGAATTAGTCCTTAAGGGTGACGAATTTGTCACCAAAGCTTCAGAAAAACTTGAGAAAATGATTCTTCTTAAAGTAAATCTCCCCAAAAGAGGTATATCTAAAGAATTTTCTACTAACTTTAAGAATCTCTCTATCACTTTTGAGGAACATAAGAACAGTCTAGGACTTATTATTGAGAGTCTTCAAACAAAAACAACTCGACTTTCATCACAAATAGAGAGAATAAATGCACTCAAAGCAATAGCTGAATCTGATGGAGAAGAGATTTACGAAGTTATAGAGATGCTCAACATTAAGCGTAAAGGTGCGTTTAAAACTAAAGTAGAGGAAGGTTTTCCTGTTTTTGAGCTTAGTCCTCTAGGGAAACTTAAGATGCCTTTAGGGGTTGAATTTACAACTCCAATGATTGAAGAAATTCTTACCGCTTTAGATGAAATCGAGGGAACAACTTACAAAGACGATATGATGTTAAGATGGAAGACAATGAAAGTTGGAGAAATTACAGAAAATATTGGTAGGAAGTTAGCTCCAGCTTACAATAAAACCAAAGATGTAACAATAAAATCTGGTAAGAAAATAGGTGAATATAGCAAGAAAGCCTATGTTGGTACTAAGAATCTTTTCACATCAGACAAAGAAGGAAAAGAAGCTAAAGAACCTAGAAAAAAGAAGGAAAAGAAACCCAAAAAGGAAAAAGTGAGAGAGGAACAAATAGAAGAGACAATTTCAGATGAAGAAATCGAAATTCCTTCTCCACCAACAGAAGACTGATCTAAGGTGCATAAAGTTTGAAGAACTTACTTCAACAAATAAAATATTTTATTTTTGATGTAGATGGTACGCTTCTGTTGAGTAACAAAGATCTTCCTTATGCTTGTGAAGTTATCAAATTGATACAAGAAAAAGAATTGGATTTTACGATTCTTTCAAACAATTCTTCATATTCAATAGCTGAAAACAAAGAGAGATTAGAGAGTGTTTTAGGTGTTAAGCTGGTTTACTCAAACATTTACACTTCTACACAAGCAACCATTGATTATTTATTGAAAAATCACTATAAACAATGCTATATTGTGGGTACTCCTTCAATGATTGAAGACTTTGAAAATGCTGGTGTATTCAACGCTGAGATGAATCCTAAAGCGATAGTTCTGGGTTTCGACAAGACTCTTACCTATGAAAAAATTGCAAAAATAGCTATTTTGTTACAAGAGAAACCTGTAATTCCTTTCTTTGCAACTCATCCCGATGATACCTGTCCTGTTGAGAATGGTAAGATTCCAGATGTAGGTTCCTTTCTGAAAATGTTTGAACAAGCAACAGGTAGAACAGCTGATATTATCTTCGGAAAACCAAATGAACTGATTTTGAAACTCTGCTTAAGTAATTCACAAGTAGGTTTTTCAGAAATTCTAGTCATTGGAGATAGACTTGAAACTGATATTAAAATGGCTGCTTCTGTGGGAATTAATAGTGCACTAGTACTTACAGGAGAAACTCAAAGAGAGCATTTAGAAAAAAGTGTTATATCTCCTACACTGATATGGCAAGATTTGGAAATTCTTTATGAGTTTCTAAAAGAATGAGTTATTTCAAAAATTTGACAATTTCTTTTAGTGAATCCCATTGATTCTCTGAATATAACCATCCCAATACTACTCTATTAACTAGTTTATTTTTTTGGAACCCTTTAATTAGTTCAATCCTCTCAAGTACTTCTTCCAATGTTCCCATAATACCAAAATCATTTACAATCCTTAATATCTCACCCTTTGGAACAGAGGTATATGGTTCCCACTTAAGATCTCGAATCTCCCTTATCATTTGTGCTGAATAGCCATGTTCTCTCAAAATCGATGTTGAACAGCTTTTTGCTATATCCTTAGTTATATTCCACATGGTTTTGGAAATCTCTTTTTTATTGGATTGTATCTGCATCATTCCATAAGGTATTATGCATTTATTTGGAGTCTTTTTGTCTTTCTTGTATATTGTTAATGCTCGATTGATATCAACACTTGCTATACTATTTAGTAGTAGAAATTCTGCACTCTCCTTTGCATAGTCTAACATCTTATTCCCAAGACCACCAAAGGCTAGAGGGGGAAAATCATCTAACTTCAATTGCGTTCTTCTGATTTTTGCAATATCAAGTAACTTATTCACAGAACTCCTAAAATTGCTAAAGGGTTTTAGAGAAATATCTTCATCTTTGAAAACATCTGGATTTCCAATTCCTAAACCTAATCCAAATCTATTGGGAAAATTATTGTTAAGCCAGATACTCAAGGCAAAAAGCACCTCAACAGAATAATAGAAAGGAGAGGTAATTCCCGTCCAGATTTCAATATCCTTAACACCCTTCAATAATCTGCTAATATCCAAAAAAGCATTATTTCTTGGTGGATTGTCTCCTACCCAAATACTCTCAATACCGATTGATTTAGCGTCATGAGCATATATTTCCTTTTCTTCTCCTGACATTCGTATTGGGATGGAAAGCCCCACTTTCATATTGATTAGGAAAGTATACTCACTTTTGTAGTTTGTGCTAGATTTAGTTGTTCCAATGTAAGTTTTTTATATATCCGATTTTTTTTGATAGTGAAGTGGTTTCATGGAAAATATTCTTACAAGAAGAAGTATCAGAAAATTCCTTAGTACTCCTGTATCTGATGATGATATAGATACTATCCTTAAAGCAGCAATGAGCGCTCCTTCTGCTGGTAATAAACAACCTTGGGATTTCATAATTGTGAAGGATAGAAAATTATTAGACAAAATACCAGAAATACATCCGTATGCGAAAATGGCCCAAGAAGCTTCAGTAGCAATCATTGTATGTGGAGATACAAGACGTTCAGATAGCAGAGGTTTTTGGGTACAAGATTGTGCAGCTGCATCTCAAAATATTCTTTTAGCTGCAAATTCCTTAGGGTTGGGTAGCGTTTGGTGTGGAATTTATCCAATGCAAGATTTATATGAAAAATTCCAAGAACTGTTTAACTTACCAAAAGAAGTTTACCCTGTCTCTTTCATACCCATAGGTTACTCTGCAGAAGAGAAACCTCCTGCTGAACGTTATGATGAAAATAGATTACATTATAACAAATGGAAAGAATAAACAAAAAAGAAGGAAGATATAATCTACTATCAAGTCATCTTGATAATAGCTTTTTCTCTATTAAAGATATTAGTTGCCAATTTAAAAAGAATGATTATAATTACTACCATTACCGCTATTCCTCCAATAAGTGTTGCAGTTGAATTGAAGAAGAAACTAATCATTCCTGCTACAATTAGAAAAATTAATGGAAGAACTACCAGAGATCCTATCTGATATGAATCCCTAACGCTCTTTACTTTTGTTGAAATCATAATCATTAACTCTACACTAATAATTGAAATCATTGGTCCAAAAACTAGTACAAAAATAAAGGACAGGAAGTCAGGAAATAGTATCTGACCAATGAAAGGATAGATTAGTATGTCTGTAATTATCATATACCCTCCAGCTGCAACGAATGTTGCAAAGATTGAAGGAATTAATGATGAAGTGATTTTAGCAAAAACTATCTCAGTTTCTGTTATGGGAGATGCTAGAATAGCTTCCATAGTCTTTCTCTCCTTTTCTCCAACAATCGTTTCAGAAGCTGTTATTGCAGGAATAATTATAGGAAGCATTAGAACCATCACGAACATTACATATGCCATCATGATTAGAGTTTGAGAGTGCATATTCAGTGATGCCCAATCATCTATAGTAGATGCGAATAAGTTTTCAATAAAACCACCAAAAGTCTCTTCTCCTTCAAACTCAGCTGGATTGATATTGGTAAGGGGTAATAGACCCCCTAATGGTATCAGAACAGCAAAAATAAGAGGTATACCGATCATAGCTGAAAGAACATATTTTGACTTTGTAAACTCAATAAGGTCCTTTTTGACTAAAGACCAGATTCTTCTCCAATTCATGATTCTTCCTCCTCTTGGTTTCGTGGAAGATTTGCACTCATCACTAGTTCCAGATATACTCGCTCTAAAGTAGGATATTCGTGTCTAACCTCAAACATAGGAAAGTTCTGTTTGATTAATTCATCAATAATAGTTGGTGTTTCCTTTTCTATTTCTCTGATGAAGATAGAGATAGATTTTCTTTTAGGATCAATATCCAAAACATCATAATTCCTTTCCTGGAAGAAGTTTTTGATGATATCATCCCAAACTGCAAACCTGAAAACTGTTGTTGTTTCATCTTTCTTTAAATCACGAAGCTGGTTTGGAGTTCCTTCAGAGATTAGTTTTCCATGATTAATTATTCCAATCCTTGTAGAAAGTGTTTCAGCTTCAAAGAGATTATGGGTACATAAGAAGAAAGTTCGTTTTTCTAGTTTTGATAATTTCAAAATTTGATCTCTCACAACTTTAGCAGATTCGGGAGCGAGTGATGCTGTTGGTTCATCTAGAAAAATTACAGGTGGATCATGTATCATCGATCTAGCAATAGCTACTTTTTGTCTCATTCCTTTACTTAATGAACCAGCAGGTAAGTCAATTTTTTCAGGCAAATCAAAAAGATCAATTAATTCTTCGATTCTTGGCTTGATTTCCTCTTTAGGAACATCATATAAGTTAGCAATGAATGTTAAATTTTGACGCACTGTCAGTCTTTCATAAAGTGCAGGAGTTTCAGTTAGAAGACCTACTATGCTTCTTACTTGGGACGCATCTTCTACAACATCAAGTCCAAGAATTCGAGCTCCACCAATAGAAGGTCGCAAAATCCCTGCTAGAAGGCGTGTAGTTGTTGTTTTGCCAGCTCCGTTTGGACCTAGAAGAGTGTAAATTTCTGATTTTTCTATTGACAGATTAAGACCATCAACTGCTCTTAGGTGAGCTCTTTTTCCATCCTGTTTTATATCATAATCTTTAGTTAAATTTCTAGTCTCTACAGCTAGCATCCCTTATCAAGTTCAAGAAGTTTAATGAGAGTAATAAATCTTTAGAAAGCAAAATTAAGTTTATTTATCCACTTTTATCTATTATTTTTCGAAGAGTGTTAACTAACTTCCAGACATCTTCATAACTATTACTCAAGGGAGAAGGTGTAAATCTTAAGAAATTTGGAGGACGAAAGTCATGAATCACATTATGCTCCATTAACTCTTCATGAATTGACAAAGCTTCTTCATGTTCGAGAGCTATATGACCTCCCCTTTGGTTAGGTAATCTAGGGGTACCAAGTTTGAAATTATAAGGTTCTTCTGTCAGTAAATTATCCACCAGATAAATGAGATACGATGTCATCTTCAGTGATTTTTCTCGAATATTTTTTATTCCTGCTTTACAAATAAGATCTAAGGATCCTTCCAAAGCTGCGGAACCTAAAATTGCTGGAGAAGAGATCTGCCAACCACCTGCATTTCTAGATTGTTCAAAATGCAGATTCATTTCGAATTGCTTTTCTTTGACATACCCGAACCATCCTGTCATTGCTGCATCTTTATCGAAATGTTTCTCGTTAACATATATGAAAGCACTAGCTCCTGGTCCAGCGCTTAGATATTTATACGAACACCAGAAAGCAAAATCTACTCCCCATTCATCAAATTCGTGTGGAACAACACCGACTGAGTGAGAGCAATCCCAGCCAATCAACACATCCTTTTTATGAGCATTTTTTGTAATTCCTTCGATATCTAATAATTGACCGCTTCTGAAAAGAACTGAAGGTAAAATTACCAAAGCAACATCTTTAGTAATCATTCGTTTAATTTTTGTCTCATCTAAAAATTTTCCGTCCTCGCTTTTAATTAGTTTAAGATGTTTATTAGGATCAAGATTTTTGAGTTTTACTTGACTTTGTAAAGCATAGATATCAGTGGGAAAATTTAGTTCATCAGCGAGAATCTTGTTTTTTTCCTCTGTTGGTTGATAGAAAGTACTAACAAGTGAATGAAGATTAACCGTTGTAGTACCAGTAGCTACTACTTCTTCAGGTTTGGCTCCAACCAGAGAAGCTGCTTTAGCTCCAAGTTTTTCTGCTTGATAAAACCAAGGATTATCTTCATTAGTCCAGCCTTGAACACCTAGATTTTTCCACTCATCTAGAACACAAAGAAGAGCTGTTGCTGCATCCTTAGATAGTAATCCTAGAGAGTTACTATTTAGATAAGTAGTATCAGTGGGGGTGAAGAATCTTTCCTTAAAGTGACTTAAAGGGTCTGTGGAATCCATCTTTTTAGCCATAGTCACACTAAATTCTTCAGAATCGCTCATAGCTTTCAACTAGAAAAGTAATGGAAGAGATATATACTTTATGGATAAGATTTTGATTATTCTTTTTCTTCTGATTAAAGAGATTCTTTTAGATATTTCCAAGTATAACCGTTTTCAGCTGTAACAATGTCAGAAACAGTCCCTTCAGCTACTAGAAATCCACCATTTCTGGATCCACCATCTGGCCCTAAATCGATTATTCTGTCAGCTTGTTTAATAATTTCCATGTTATGATCTATAATTACAACTGTGTTCTCTTCATCAGCCAACCTGTGGAGTACTGAAATCAGTTTATCTATATCATAGAAATGAAGTCCTTGAGAAGGTTCATCTAGCAAATAGATGCTTTTATCGTGGGTTCTTCTTGAAAGCTCTCTGCTAATTTTCAAACGTTCTGCTTCTCCCCCAGAAATTGTTGTTGTAGGTTGACCCATCTTCAGGTATCCTAACCCCACATCTACCGCTAATTGTAACGGTCGATGTATTTTTTCAATAATTGAGAAAAGTTCTGCAGCTTCCTCCACAGTCATTTCCAAAATATCTGAAATTGTTTTCTTTTTGTATCTTACTGAGAGTATCTTCTTCTTGTATCTTTTTCCTTTACATAACGGACATAAAATCCAAACATCTGACAGGAAAAGTAATTCTATCCTTCTTTCTCCCAATCCTCTACATTCAGGACATTGACCTTTAGAAGTGTTAAAACTAAAATGACCAGAAGTCAATCCTTTAGCCTTAGCTTCCGGTAATGTTGCATAGAATTGTCTAATCTCATCAAAAACTCCAAGATAAGTGGCTGGATTTGATCTTCTGGATTTACTTAAAGTAGATTGGTCTACGATTATTACTTTGTCAAGGTCATCATATCCAGAAATTGACTTGTGTTTACCAACTTCTGTCTTTCTTCCATGAACTTGTTTCTCTAAACATTTCTGAAGAGTATCAATAACTAAAGAGGATTTGCCAGCACCTGAGACTCCAGTTACTGCAGTGATAAGACCTTTACCAAACTTAACATCAATATTCTTCAA
>JAUWJS010000018.1 GCA_030607575.1 Candidatus Heimdallarchaeota archaeon
GACGAAGATGGAATGCCAGACAACTATGAAATCCTCTATGCTAGTCACGACCCAAATGATCCTACTGATGCACAAGAAGATCCAGATAATGACAATCTGGTGAATCTAGACGAAAGAGCTATGGGGACTCATCCTGAAAATCCTGACACAGATGGCGATTCTTTACTCGATGGTGATGAGATAAATAGATATTATACTAATCCTCTCCAACCTGATGCTAACTTCGATATGGATGGCGATGGCTTAACTAACGTTGAGGAAGTTGACATCTACGGTACTAATCCTGGTGATCCAGACAGCGATCATGATGGTTATACTGACAAAGAAGAGATTAACGCTAAATCTGATCCTCTTGATCCCAACAGCATTCCTAAAGAAAGATCCTACAATTGGATGTATAGCTTCATTGCTCTCGTACCTGTTGCTATTCTTACTCCCATATATGCTCGCAGATTATCTTCAAGAAGGCTATTGAAATGAAATGTCCTTATTGCGGTTATACCAAAACTGTAAACAAAGAAGGGAAATTGCGTGTTTTTACTTGTCCTCGATGTGATTATTTATTTGAAGAACCCCTTAGTAGAGTACTTTTAGAAAAAGTTCTTTCTGTGCCTTTTTCCAGTTTGATCTATACACCTATTTTACTAGTAATAAATTATTACCTTACTCAATTGATCTACCATGAAAACAGTCCTTTATCTTCTGGAGCATTACTGATGTTTCTTATTTTATTAACCGCTTTGGTGTTGCTTTTTGTGTTCTATATCACATCAGGAGGAAGCTCTAGAATATTCATCGTCAAACCAACTGAGAATAGAAGCTTAATCAAACAACTAATAGATATTAATTCACTTGTTAAGATTTCTGTTTTTCTGATTATATCCTCTATATTTGCGGGAATTTATTTTTGATCTAGGGTAAATAGAATGAATTAGATACTACCCATTTGTTCTTTTCCACTTTATTGAATATAGCTTTATTGGGTATAGAACAACATACTACACCAACTTAGTTAACTGACAAATAATTTTGTTTTCCAAGTTAGTTAAAAAGAAAAAGAAAAAGAAAAAGGGTATTAAAACTTATTTCCTTTTGCGGTAGTATGCAATGAATGCAGCAGCACCGATTGCAGCAATTATTCCAAAGACTGGGAACGGAGTTCCTTCAGGTATTTGATATCCAGCAGCTTCTAACCATTCGAATGAAGCATCAACGTCATAATTGTATTTGACGATATCATTGTAGTAGAAGAATGCTTGAGAGGGATATACTACACTATGAGCGACTTGATATTCTCCGTCATGAATGACAGCGTTAATCTCATCTCTGTTAATAGCATAATTTATTGCTTTTCTCACTGCGACACCTACGGTATATTCTTCTTTACCTGGTTCATCCAAGTATACAAAGTTATCAACACCGCCGACAAATGGCCTACGAAGGTTGTAGAACATGAAAATCATTGAAGATCCCACGTAAGATTTTACGATGAATTTAGCGTCTGCTTGCATCTGTTTTCTATCAACGGGGAATTGACCTAGACTAGCAATGTCTAGTTTTCCTGCTTTGAATTCAGCGAGTTCAGCAGAAGTATCTGGAATTACACGAATGTTAATGTTTTTAACGAATGAAGTCATTCCTGTGGTTCCATCAATTGCGCCTTTACCATACCATCCATCGTATCTTTCCATTACAGTTACAGAGTTTTTGATGAAGTAGTCTAAACTATACTTACCACAACCAAAAGCTGAGGTACTGTAAGCTACCCATGCAGGAGTGTTAATCATATCGGCGTATAAACCGGTGCATTGAACACCACCTTCTGTGTAAGAAACAGTTGAATCAGTAGAATTCAAGTAGAACTCTGGTAACATCTCCCATGGGAGATTGGCCCACATGTCTGCATAAGGTTCGATTTCAGGAGTGCCTGGGTCACCATCTATGTGTATGTGGAAGGATAACTCATCTGATTCATCTACATATATGTCTGAAATCCACTCTTGATAACTTGTACTTTCACTGATTAATGAATTAGCCCAAGTAGCGTATGTGAAAACTGCATCTTTAGCAGTTACTTGTTGGTTGGTTCCATCACTGTATTCACCATTCTTCAAACCTAGCATTAAGTCACTAGTTGGAACGTCAGCTAGAGGAACAGAATTGGAATCTCTATCTGTTGCGTTGTAAGAGGGGTTCCAATAGATATCATCCATTATCCAGAATTGGTAATGGGTTTCATCGATTTGATCCCAATCCCAAACAAGTCCTGTCTTCAATCGAGAATAATCTGGGTTCATTTGAACAATTGGTTCCATCATCAAACCTGTAATGAATGAACTGGAGGTATCATCAGTGAATAATGGATTTAGATCTTTCCAATTAGCATCAGCTATATTGAATTCATCAATATCCTCTTGACCGTCATGTAATCCAGCATAGCTCATATATGGTAAGGAATCAGCTAATCCCCATCGTTCTTCATAACCAAGTGTGTTAGCCCAAAGACCAAGATATGTTCTTGAAGAGTATAATGGGAGAATAGGAACTATCTTGTCCATCATGAGTTGTTGCCATTCGTACAAATGTGCTTGTCTTTCATCTGGGTCCATTATGATTACGCTTTCATCTTGCATTATTTCAGATAGGTTACCATATGGTAAATCTATACCTAACCCGAATATGTTTAATGATCCAGCTTCCATATAAACATCTCTAGCACCTGGATAAGCACCACCACCACTTAATCCGACGACACCTATATCGTAATTGTGTGTTAGAAATAGTGTTCCTAGGAATACAACCCATTCTTCTACTTTGACTTCTACTTCAATACCTATATCTCGCAAGTATTGTGCTATGTACAATCCATAATCTGGCCTAACTCCACCACCGTTTGTCTTGAAAGTCAAGTTTGCGATGGGTTCTTGTTGTGCCATGGTATTTGAATTAAAAGCACTCATTGCGATCAAGCTAGAGAGAATAAAAAGTGCGAAAATTATTGGTTTTTTCTTCATTTTAAGCTCACCTAATATTATTTTCTACGACGCACAAAATATAGTGCGGCTGCTAGCCCGAGTATTGAGACACTTATAAATATGCCGAAGCCCAAACCTGTTGATGCTGGCAGTTCACCTACCCATATGTGGAATATTGCTACATCATGTTGTACTCTTGGTGCTGCGTGTCCGTAATCTAGTGCTATGTCATCTGCGGTGAATCCGTATACGATAAAGTATACATAATTCTGTCCTACGTTCAATCCAGTTAATGTTTCTGGTTCATAGGTATCATTTGCTATATCCATTCCACCATTGTTTATTATCCACATGTATGTCATTGGACCCATTTCATAGATATTGTCCATAACAACACCATCTATATTGGCGACAAGATTTAGATTTGTGTCTGAAGCGTTGAAGTTAGCCTCTATACTAGCAGTTACATTTGCGCCTTCTATTCCTTCGTCTACCTCTGAGTATTGTGTTGCAAATACTGCTTCGGCGACTGGTCTTGGAACGTCTAACCAATCTGTAATATTATATCCTTGAGATGGCAAATCTTGAGAAGCTACTTGATTAGCTAAAACATCTACATCATTAAAGTATGCGTTTACTACTAATGTAGGTACGACATCCTTGTTTTCTCCAACATAGAATCTCTTCGAATCATAAGAATAGTTCCAGAACCATTCTGTGTGATTTGCATCAGATACTAATTCCGCTGCGGATATTGTGAGATAGTGCCATCCGATATCCAGTTGTATTGGAATATCTTGATAGGTTCCTCCATCTGCACCAACGTCGAAGTTGCTCATACCTAAGTCATATCCATCAAGGATAACATCCAAAGTTCCTGTAAATCGAGTTGAATTGTAAAGATCGGTTCCTGTGTAACCGGCTGTCCAGTTATTTTGTTCTTCAAAGAACCATGCATCAGTTTGGAGACCACCACCTGGGGCAACGGCTCCGAACCAAGCTTCAATTGCAACATCGTAGGAAAATGAGAAACTGATGACGTCGTTTTCACCAAAGACGGTATTGTCATCTAAGAATCTTGCGTCAAATTCAACCCAACAATAGCCCATATCTATATAAGCTGATGGTACGTAGTTGATTGTGACGTCTACTTTGTTGTCGTCAGTTGCTGCATTCGATAAAGCAACAAATCCGACAGTAGATACTACAAAAAGGAAAATTAAAATTAGTCCTTTCTTATTCATTTTTTATTTCACCTTTGCTCACATCGTTGTAAGCAAATTATTTCAACCTTATATAATATAAAAGTATTATGCAATAATATACCCTAACAATATAAGATGCTTTGAATTTTGAATTTCAAAAACCAAAGAATTGCTCAAGAATGTATTCTCATACCGTGAACAACTGAAGAGTAAAAACTTACTCAATCTTGCCAAATAGGAAAAGAAGAAAGAGGAAAAATATATTCAAGGATTAAGAAATAAGAAAGGTATGTTAGTAAGGATTAGAATAGTTGCTAGAATGGAAGGAGTATCACCAAGTACAATGAGAAGGTGGGAAAAAGAAGAGAAAATTGTACCTATAACTAGAACAAGAGGGGGACATAGACGATATAAACTGACAAAGTTGGGAGAAAGGGATAAGAATGAGAAGAAAAGTAGAACAAGAGAAGTTATAGGTTATGCTCGAGTGAGCGCATCTAAGCAAAAGAAAGAAGTGGGAAGACAACAAGAACAAATAAGAGCCTTTGCTCAACAGCAAGGATGGCAACTCAAGAAAGTGTTTACAGATGTAGCATCAGGGATGAATGAAAAGCGAAAAGAATTACACAGACTCTTGAATGAAGTAGCAACAACCCATCCATATGCTGTCTTATGCACCTATGAAGACAGACTGGCAAGATTTGGAACGAAAATGATAGAACAGTATTGTCAAACGTTTGAAACACAAATTGTCTCCATCCATCAACAAATACAGAGTTCACAGGAGTCAAAACTCGTAGAAGATATGATCGCACTGGTTACCTCGTTTGCAGGAAGATTACACAGGCAGAGGAAAGGAAAAGTTCCACCAACAAGCTAGTTTTTCTCGAGTTTAAATAGCATTTTAAGGATATACTTAGTGAGACAAAGTGGTCACACAAAATGCAGCTAACCTACAAACACTCCTCCCCTCTACTTTAAAGGGATTAATGAGAAGCTATCAGGTAGTGCTGAAGTGTGCAGATCAATCCCAAAGAGAAGAGATTAACAAAAGGATTAAAACTTTAGAAGAGCAGCAAGAACAGCTGCTTACCCCTCAAGTGATCAAGCAAGCAGTGGAGTTGTTCAAAACCAATCCTAAAGAAGGATTCTTCACCCGCAAACTCTGCAAAACTGTGGGAAAGAGTCCCAACATTGCTGAAAGCGCTTTTCATTGGTTATACATAGCCATCAAAGGTAAAATAGACAAAGAAAAGAAAGCAAAAGGATTACTCAATTTTCTGTTTAAGAATCCTCAACAGTTGATAGAATGGATAATCTTTGGTCGTTCTCCTTATACTGAACGAAGCTTGGAAAACTTTTGGAAATTAAAAAGAAGATATATCATCAACCTTTTAACAGGTACCAGAGCTCAAACCGATTCTTATTGGAGAAATAAATACAACATTCTTTATTCCTCCAAATTCCTACAATTAAACACCTTACTTCCACAATGTTCGCAAACAGAAATCCTGCAAGCTCTGGATGATGCTTTGTTTTATCAACAACATGAGTTTTCTCTTATCCCACAATTGACCAAGAACCAACAATCATTTTTGAAGAAACTCCAACTATTGAAAAAAGAACAGAACACTGTTGTTCCCTTTCTCACTTCATGGATTAATAGTCCTCAAGATTCTCGATGGAAAAGTCTCAAAGAATTAGCAGAACAACTAGCAGCAATTATAGGAAAACCTTCCCGAAAACTCTTTTCTGCTATCAGACAGATAGTAGTTTTCACACTCTTCGATCATTACATGCAGAGTGTCCCTCAGTTAATCAAGGCTCTACCTATAGCTAATGTTGTTCCCCCACCATTTAAACATAGAAAGAAAGGAAGATTACCAATCAAACTACTAATGAAAAAGAATTATGTTATCACCCGTCAAGGGAATGCAAAAGAATTAACTGATCAAATAAGAAATCAAGGATGGACTGAACTCAGTTTTCCCAAACAAGGAAAAAAGAGGTTAGTAGCTCAAGTTCACTTTCCACCGAAAGTAGTAGAATATATTAGAAATGGTGCTCACATTAAAGTCTTTCAAGTAAGCAGTGGACAAGCACCTAGTTACAAACCTAGAGTGAATGTCGTACTTGAAGGAGCACATGATTGTTTCCAATCCTCTACGCTTCTTCACCGCTATCTTTCACAGATTCCTAGAAAGAAAACCTCCACCTTGGGAGTAGACATCAACCGCTTAGGACAATACATGGTGGTGTTTAATATCTTAGTTCCTCTCCCTCCTGACTTACTAGATTTAGCAAATCATTATGACCATCTTAGTAAGAAAGTTTTGGTTGAACTTAACCGAGGGTTTCTCCGTAAACGAAAAGAGTATGATGTTCATGGAAGTTGTAAACTTAAGGGGGAACTCAACCGAGTCTATACACGTCGTAGTAGAATCCTCCGAGAGATTACCAGACTCCTTCCTCATTTTCTTGCCGCAGTGTTGGTGAAAAAGCAGTGTAAAGTACTCAAAATTGAACGCTTAACAGCTGACCCCACTGGTACTAAAGGTGCTTTAGCTAAAGCTATCTACACCATGCCTGATAGTTTGTTCATTTACAAAAAAGCTGTGTGGTTAGCTTCCCTAGAGCTAGGGTATAAAGTGAAGTTAGAAACAGTCACCCCCTATCAAACTAGTACCAATCATCATAAGTGTGGTGGTTCACTTACTCGTCAAAAAGGTCAGTATGATGTTGCTCCTTGCAATAAGTGTGGCCAACAAGTTAATACTCACTTCAATGCTGCTCACAATATCGCTTCCCTCCAAGGTACTCTCCTTCCTCCTGATCCCTTCCCCTCATCGCACGTGTAGGGGACCCACTTAAACGACGGTTAGACGCCTTCTGGCAAGTTTAACCAAGTTTCATAACGTGCGTTATACTTCAATCTATATAAGTAGCTCTTTTACTTGACTTACTTCAAGTCGTTAATTATTTTTTTCACTTCATTTAAGTCATTGTGAAGGTTAAACATCTTATTTTCAAGTTCTTCTAGCATTTGTACAACTTTCCCTATTGACTCGTCAGTTCTGGTTGATTCTGTTTGAGTTTTTTGTCCTATTTCAGGGGCTTTCTCGATTACCTGTACTTCCATCTGCTCTTCCTTTTTATCATCACCGATAATTAGCCGTCTACTCATATTTTCAAAAAGTTCAACAATATTTTCACCAGTTAATGCTGATGTTTCATATAATTCTACTGGAAAATTCAGCGATTCCCTGAAATGCTTAGCTACCGTTTCAATGTCTTCAGGTTGTACTAATCTATCATCTTCGAGGTCTATTTTATTTCCAATTAAATAGATGTTTTTTAGAGAGTTCTTAGCATAATTTGATGCCTCTTGTGCCCATTTGTAGCAATTTTCTAGAGATTTAGGATTAGTTACATCAAACACTACTAGTGCACATTTACACCCATGGTAGAAGGATGATCTCATCCCATGAAAGATTGATTGTCCTGCTAGATCCCATATTGTTAGAAGTACAGATTCTCCTTCAACAACCACTTTCTGAGCTGCGAAGTCTGCGCCAAGAGTCTTGAGATAATCAGCTCGGAATGACTTTCCCATATACTTTCTGCGAATTGACGTCTTGCCAACCTCTGGATCGCCAATCAAAACAATTTTGTATGCTCTTTTTGGTTCAAGTGACATACTATCCCTGCCTTATTTACTATTACTTGATTTTAATTCTTTTGTAGATATTGTTTGCAAATATATAAGTTAAGCTGAATCAATTTACTATGTCTCATTTTTTATTTACCAATTGAGAATATAACCTTAAATAAAACGTTCTTACAACTTCTAAGCTGGATAGTTCTACATATTCGTTTGCTCCATGTACATTCCCTCCAAGTGGGCCAAATTCAATTGAAGGAACCCCTTTAGCACTAAACCATCTGGAATCTGTTGCTCCTCCCATTTCAATCGGATAATCAGATAGTCCCATTTCTTTAGCTACTGCAATGCTTGTTTTAACAAGTGTTGAATCCTTTTTGGTATAAACTGGACCTATGCTCCCTTTTGTTTCAATTTCAGCATCTATAGCTGAGGAGCTTACGAATTCCTCAAAATAATTTCTTACATCCTCCATTGTTTTGCTCATGATTCTCAGATCCATCTGACAGAGATGATAGTCCTCTTCTTCGCGATAATAGTTAAATGTCAAATTTATACCGTAATCACTAGGTGCTGAAGGAATATCAATCTCCTTAAATTTTGTAACCGAGAGTAAAAACTTAGATAAGCTTTGGTCATATTCATATTCTTGTTCACTATTCTCGTCTGGGATGATATATTCAATACTAATTTCTGAAGGTAGAACATTATTTTTGACAAAATTGCCTTTCAAAGATTGAACTACATATGAATTCTCTTTCAAGAAATCAGAAGCTTTGTCCATACAATGAACGTCTATTTCTCTCATGAAATATGCAGCATGCATTGTTCTTTTTCCAGCTATATCTGTAACAAAAGTTTTACTCTCCTTTCTCCCTTGAATTTTATGTGGTGTTTTTCTTAGTTTAAGATTTGCTACATATGAATTTCTTCTTCTATTGACTACTTGAAGTCCATTTGCATCGCCATTTATTACATAATCGGGAGTAAGGTTGTTGCTCTCGAGATACTTAATTGCTTCTTCTGCACCATTTTTCCCCCCTGATTCTTCATCTAGATTAATGAG
Organism: Candidatus Heimdallarchaeota archaeon; assembly: GCA_030607575.1. Taxonomy (GTDB): domain Archaea; phylum Asgardarchaeota; class Heimdallarchaeia; order Heimdallarchaeales; family Heimdallarchaeaceae; genus UBA460. The sequence goes on from JAUWJS010000018.1 coordinate 8,908, forward strand.
ATAAATTATAGACCCTTTTTCAATACTCACAAAATCTTTGGCTAGACTAATCATGATTGAAACAGCGCCTTTCATATCAGCTGTTCCTCTTCCATAGGCTTTATCTTCCTTAATTGTCATCTCAAATGGATCTGTGTTCCAACCTGGTCCCTCAGGAACAACATCACAATGTCCTAAGAATAAAATTTTCGGAGAACCCCTATCTAAATAAGAGATTAGAGAGGAATATCCATTTTTTTCATAAAATAAATTTTTATACCCAAAGGGTTCCAGAAGATCTTTTCCAATGAATTGAAGAATTTCCTTTGAAGGGATTCTGTTTTCTATAGGATTGTTAACAGTTGGAAATGAAATTAGTTTCTCAAAAATCTCAATATAAGATAACAAGTAATTTTCCTCGTTCCTTGATGTTTTCAACTGTTTTAAAGATATTTGAAATTTCCCTATGAAATAGTAACAAAAGGAAAAAGATTCTTCACTAATTAAGGGGCAGTAACTAATGGATTTTGGTAAAAGGCAGATATTTTTCTTAGTCTTCCACCTAATTCTGACATGTAAGAGTAATCAATAACTACATGGAAAGAAGTACCACTACTAATTTCTCCTTCATCCAAGTTCAAGTTTTCTACTTGGATTGTAAAAGATGCATTAATGAAACCATATTGCAGTGTGAAACCAAAATATTCGTCATTCCATAGCTGTGATGTTCCAGTTATTAACCACGGGTTCAGATCATCCAAAACCTGTCCTGTTGGAAGAAGTATATCAAAGTCCTGAATATAAATAGAGGGCGATTCTGCATCTAGTGACAGATAGAAAATCATTGTATCAGACAAAGTGTCTAAATCTGTGTCATTTATTATTAGGATGTTTAGAGAGATTGCAACGTCTTTTTCTTGAGGGGTATCTAGATAGCCGAATAAATCTACCACATCTACATTTAATAGAATGGTTCCAACTAATGCACTTGCCCCTATAACGAGAGAAATAATGAGTACAGAGGCAAGAACTTCAGAAACACCTCTAGAGGACTTACGTAATCTGTGAAACATCTGATACACTCGATTATACTTTGAATAGTATATAGAAAACGTAGTTTATAACTTTTGAGGATTCGGGCAAGTGAGTTAGTTGTTGTCTGAACAGAAAATGAACTAAAAAGAATAATCAATTCTGTCTTATTTGCTAAATAATTTTTTAATTCCTGTAATTCCTTGTTTCAACTTGTTGTAAAAATGAATCAGCGCAGTAGTAACGAACGATATAGCTCTTTTGAGCCCAAATTTTGTTTGGGTATAAATATAGATTACATCAGTTTTTATCATTTTATAACTTCTTTCATCAAATATGCTGAGATAAATAGAAGGAGGAAGTAATAAGCTTATAACAACAAAAAGAATAAGTAAATACAGCGGATGCAAGTATCTGGATTTGATAATAAGAATATAGTTAAAGTAATAGAAGAGAGCACTTACTAAGATTAACGCGATGCTTATGATACCAAATGAAATTTGATCAACGTCTGTCAGTGTATAATTTTCCTTATTAGTAGAAAGTTCCATTTTTACATCTGACAGATGTTTGAATTTCTTGGGTTTAATTCTCCTTAAAAGTTTAGAACTTTTTTCCTCAATGAAAGTTAATAAACTAAGTACAACAAATGGAGTAATAAATGCATTATAGTATTTGTAAATCCCTCTTGAAATGAATAGATGAGTATTAATTATAATCCATGTAGTGAATATAATTTGATAGCTTTCATTCCCGCCTATTTTCTTCCCATTAAAGTAAGCAAAAACAGCTGTAAAACCATAAAAGAGGAGGAAGGGGATCATATATTTGTTAATTACAAAATAAAACTTTGTTAGACCTATGTTCCCAAGAAATAGAAAACTATTTGCCAGAGTAACAGTATAACCTGAATGCTCTAAATCAACAAATCCTAAAGGTCTTCCTGGTCCAAAGACTCTCGCAAAATACGCATCTGGTGTCATGAATAACCAAGGAAGAGAAAGAATAAATGATGAGATTAAGAATGGGAAAAGAAAATCTCTAAATGCAGCTCGTAAGTCTATTTTCTTCCAAATTATTAGGAACCATGGTATTAGCAGAAATAAAGGCATTTGTTTTGATAACCATGCAACTGAAAGAAAGAAACCTGTTAGTCTATACTTATCTTTTATGAATAGCAACAAGCAAATTAGAGTGAAGAAAGTCATTTGAGGTGTATTCAAGAATACTGAATCCACATATAGAAGATTAATAGGCATCATACAAAAAATTGCAGCAGATAGGATTCCCAGAGTATGTTTTGTTAAAGTCTTCTCTTCAAATGTTTTAAGCGTGACCACAATCAAATAAACCATGACAACCGATAACGCATCAAAGACAATATGTGTCCATTTTACTGATTCTACAATCATTTCAGGCTTATCAAGTTGAGGAAAAAATGAGCTTACAAAAAGGGATACAAAATATAATCCATAAATGAACATTGGACCATAAGCATATCCGTTGAGTGGTCCTTCGCCACCAGCATAAGGATTCCAATTCTCATAGCGAAAAGATTCTAAATATGGTTCATAATAATATGAGGCATCAGAATATGCTTCCAAATACCAAACTCTTACTACCTCTGACCCGTCATAGTGTAACCAATTGAATCCAGCACCATGAACCTTCCAATACCATTCTGAAATTAGATTCTTAACAAAGAGAGAAAGTGCAAAAAGGAGAATTGATATCGAGAAAAAGATAAGTAGTTTACGTAAGCTCTTTTTGCTGATTCTCCTTTGACTGAATCTTTTGGTTTCGAAGTTTCTCAAAGTAGCCATTCTGTTCACTATTAAGTCTCGGTATAGTTTCTTGGATGTATAACTTATTTAAAACATTTAATATTTTCCTCTATGGAATCATGTCGTATCATAATCAAACAACAGGATTATCATCAGAGTATTCTTCCTTAATTATCTGATACCACTGATGGATTATTTTTGCAAAATTCTGAAAAGTATTCTGAACATTAGTACCTTCAGTTAAAGATACCAACTCACTTACTGCTATGGTTCCATAATTAGTCTCTAATTGTTCTCTAAAGAGTTCAACGACAGATTTAAAGTCATTCAACTCGTTTTTCTCAAGTAAATCAATTTTGGTTCCGAGGAGTAAGATGGGTGGACAAAGATCATAAGAATATACTTCAAGAAAAGTATCTAACCAATATTGTAGTTTCTCGAAAGTCTGAAGTTCAGTTACATCATATGCTAGAACAACTCCAAAACTTGCTTTTGCATAAATCCACAGAGGAGAATCAGGAGGAATGTCCAGAATAATGCATTCAAAATCAATATTAAAATCTTCAACAGATCTATTGATTTTTCCAAAATAAACTCCAGGAGCGGGTCTATTAAGTGATTCGCCAGTTAAAGCATAAACAAAAGATTGTTTTCCTGTTTTATCCTCACCAAGAATTACAATTCTAGCAGAGAATGTTTTCACTAAACCACTTTCAATTATTTTTGGCTGTGGGATAACTTTAATTCTTGAAGTATCTGCAACTGCAGATCCTTCCTCCCATGCAAGATCGCTATAACTAGGCACGTTTTTCAGATACCAATTCCAAAATGATTCATGTAAATCATCGATATTGTCCCTAATCAATTCGTGGGCAAAAAACACAGAACTTCCCTCTTTTATGAAACCCCAGTTTTCAGGTCGGGAAGAAAAATAATCTTTGATTTCTTTTAAACCGATTTGGATTTTATTACTTAATTTCTCAACATCTAAGTAGGAATTGCTAAAAAGATAATTATCTAATACTTCGCTAAGCTCTTCCTTTTGCACGTAGTAACCCCCAAGTTATATCGAATCTCAAATTAATCTCAAGATATGCGAACTAAATTCAATATGGGTGCAATATATTAAAACTTGCTTGTAATTCCCGAATCAAAGAGGTTTCTGAGGGCAAGGGATGGATTTCATCATCGCGTATGATTTTTCAGCAGTTTGCAATGACATTCTTAAAAGCTTAATCTCTTCGTTGTTCAAACCTGCATCTCTAAGTTCAGAAGTTAACGTTTTAGGTGAAATCATGAACCTTTTCCAATTGTCATTTACCTTTAGAAGCTTCTCCATCTTCTTTCTGGTATTATAGAGATATGGTCGATTCTTGAAATGTATGAGTGCTTTTCGTATCTCACCTCGTACTATTTCTGCATTTTTTGGTTCAACCTTGCTTTCATTTTCTTCCAGGAAATGAGTTATTTCCTTAAGAATAGAAGGTTCTATTTCTTCAGTAGAGGGGAAAACACAATTTAAAGCTATATCAATAAACTCCTCAGTATCCATTTCAGATGTCATTGTTATGTTTAAAGAACTGAAAAATATCATAAAAGCACATGAGACAGAGATATGATTGTAGACATATTCCCAGTATTACACTTCAGATTTTTGAGAAACAATCTTGTTAATTAAAATGCATTTTCACACATATGCATCATATTCTGCATAGTTTTCTATAATCTTCAATTTAGATTGATTTAGAAGTTTTATTGATTCAATGGCACCAGTTTTGCTCAAAGGTTGATTATTGTTACCACATTGGTAAGAATAAGTGCATCTTGGACAACCATCAGAGGTTTTACAAGTGCAGTTTTCCAGAATTTTCAGTGAGCGGTTGAGACCTTCTTCTAGCTTATCATATAGAAGTTTGGATAACCCACTTCCACCTTTTGCACCATCATATACAAAAATTGCTCCAGATTTACCCATGGATATTCCTCCAATCTCTGAACTTCCCCCTCCAGTTAACATCGAACTAGATTCAATCACAACATGTTCAACTGCGTGAAAGGTCCCATTTAGCAAAACATCTTCTTGTAAGTTTGCAAAAGTGTTTAGAAGATCTATTGGTTTTGGCATTGTGAACATGAATCCTTTTGTTCGAAAAGAGTAAATTATGGGTTCATCAAATTTCTTAGTTTCAAGAAGTTTGTTTGTAAAGATATCATTGACATTATAACCAGTAACTTGTTCAGTTATTTGTAAATCACAATAGATAACCTCAGTTCCAAGAACCTTTTTTCTTTCATTCACGACCAATATAGATGGAATTGCATATCGATTAGCCGTCGTTTTCTGATTTATAGGGGGTATAGGCTGTAAGAGTATTTCTCCTCCACCAAATCGATTATCATACTTGAAAGTTGAAGATCTGTAATGTTTACCTCCATGAAGATATATTGCCCCGGAATGTAATTCTCTAGCGGCCATTGGCATAGATCTTTCCCCTAATCTTTTACCAGTTTTATCTTTTAGCAATAAAGTATCCCCAATCCCCCTTATTGAATAAGCTCGTAATAGTCGTAATATATCAGTTCTAGATTTAGCTTTATATCCCCCATCTGCTGTTTTCAGCAGTTTTTCTTCGCTCTCCAATTGTGATAACATGGCTTTGTGTTCAGTGAATTCTTTTTGTTCTATTGGTTTTTCCAAGACAGCAGCTAGAAGCTGATAATAGGAAACAATTTCATTTTTAGGTTCAACATATCCTTGTCTGATGTCAGCAAAGTATGTTTCTGGATAAACCGAATAGAATGTACTAATGGGGTCATCGTTTCTTAGAATCAGAGAACCAATTGATTCTTGTCCTTTTCTTCCAGCTCTTCCCAATCTTTGTATAAAACTTGTAATATTGACAATAGAGGAAACTACACCATCAACATCACCAATGTCAATCCCTAATTCTAGTGTTGGTGTAGACACTAACGCGTCCAAATCGCCTTCCCTAAATCTCTGCTCTACTTTGTTTCTATACTGTCTTGTTAGACCAGCTCTGTGAACAGCTGATCTTATTCTTGCAGAACGTAGAAGCAAATTTATTATCTCAGCGTTTTTATGACTGTTCTGAAAACAAAGTGTCTTATGACCGGAAGTTACCAGTTGTCTTGTTATCTCAGAGGTAATGGTATATTGACTGACATTCCAAGGGATGGTTATCAACAAATGGGTTGGTGCTTTCCTAGCTTCTTCAACTATAATTGCTGTTACTTCTCTATCAAAAAGCTGAGAAGAAAAGTCAAGTGCATTGCCAATTGTTGCAGAAGATCCGATAAATTGGATTTTATTAGATACAAGTCGTTGAAGTCGTTTTAAAATAAAATAGAGATTAGATCCGAAAGCACCTATTGCAACATGAATTTCATCAATAATTATGAATTTGAGATTTTTTATTATTGAAACAAAAGGTAAATTTCTCATATGATAATGTAGCATATCTGGATTAGTGATAAGAATATCTGGAGGAGATTCAAGGATCTTTTCTCTCTTTGTTTTAGGAGTATCGCCGTCATATACTTCGCAAGTAATTCCTAAAGGACGTCCATATTTCTTGATTTTCTTCTCTTGATCTTTTGCTAAGGCTTTTGTTGGATATATGATAAGAGCAGATAAACCTCTTCTCTGGAGTGGATGGGAAGCTTCATTCCAAATCTGTGTTAAAACGGGTAATATGAAAGCTTCAGTTTTTCCTGTCCCCGTTGGGGCTACAATAACAATATCCTCTCCTTTGTCAATTAAATCAAAAGCTTCTTGTTGAAATTCATAGAGAACTGGTAGATTATTTTTTCTTAGAAAGGAACTCAATTTTTCTGGAAATTTCATCCTTGTTGAGCTTTGTTTAGGGGATTTTTGTTCTAGAAAGCCATAGTAAATTAACTCAATATCAGGATTGTTAATTATATTCTTAATTGCGGAAGGTATTTTTTGTGGATCATATCCTCCGTCCTGTATTAGTTTTCTCTTCTCCTCTTTTGTTTTCCTTGGAACAGGGAAGAGATTTTCCTCTTTTTTCTTTTTCAATTGCTTTGTTAATTCACGTCGAGATTGCTTAGAATCTACTAATTGATTGTATGCTTCAGTTTTATCAGTAACAAAAATTGTTTCTTTAAGACCGCAAAAATTACAGTGAAACAGAAAGGAATTTGATTGTCTTGTTACATTCAAATCTTTTTTGCAGTCTGGACATCTCATTAAAATACCTCTTTAAGTTGTTATCATTATTATAATTAATAAAGTTGCAGAGATTGTCTGTTATTAAAACCTCTTAAAGGATATTTAATGGATAGATTTAAAATAAGTTATTTGTGTATCGGCTCAAGGTAAGAAAAATGGCTTCTCAAAGAGTATGTAAATGGAAGCAAGGGATGACTGGAAAAAGTCCTGAAGGAAAGGTACAACAAGTAAATTTTCCCTGCAGATATCCCATGGAAGAACTTACAACAGATTTATGTACATTGTGTCTTCTGGGTGATTTATTTGCAATGTTCTATGCACAGTCAATGAGTTTCAAGAAAAGTTCAGATATGCAGGAAGAAATTATGGCTTTTCTAAAAAGTTTCACTTCAGAAGACTTTGATATGAGATAATTACATATCTAATTTCATCATTAATGAATCCAAATTCATTTTATTTTCTAAAGCGTGAGATAACAATCACAATCACTAAAACGCCAGCTAATGCTCCAGCACTTATGAGAGGATAGAGCCATGGAAGTGATGAGAAAGTAATTTTATCATATTTCTCTGAAAATGGCAGATTGATTTTGATAACTGGTGAGAATGAAATCCATAGAAACTTGTTTTGATCACCTTCACTCACATTAGCGGGAGAATTCTTAATTGAAAGGTTCATTGTATCCTGTGTATTACTATCAGATTGGGTTTCAGTTGATTGAAAATCTGTTGGATGAATTTCGTAAATTGAATCATAATTAATTATAATTGGAGGGATAATGAAATCTTCAGCTAAATCAGAAAGCTGAATTCTAATAACTATTTTATCTCCTGGATAAAGTGTTGTATTCGTATAACTAATCAGAATAAAATCAGCTCTTGATGTAATCACTGGAGAAAGTATTTGCTCGTCACCATTTTCTAATATTAGTGTGGAGTTTATTTCATCAATTTCAGCTGTCTCCTTACCAAACATTTGAGAGATTCTCACTTCAGTTGGAGAAAGACCAGTATTTTCAATTTCATATTCAATATACATTGATCGATCATTTTCATTTAATGTATAGTCAGATGTTACAACAATTTCTGGAACAGGAAAACTTGGTCTTAATACATTTTCGAGTGAAATTGGTGGAAATAGCATTCCAAACGTTAGTGTGGAAGTTAGTATGTTTGCAGTTTCACCACCGTAAATCCAAGGAACTGTAGCATCAATCCAAGGAATATAAATTTCCTCTGCGGGTTGATTTAAATCAGAAATGAAGCTAATTACTGCCACATATGTATTCAAACCTATATAGCTATTTGCATTAATTGAGAACTCTTGATTTACTGTCTCTCCAACTTCAATTTTATCAATATCAAAAGATTTCACTACACTCATGTCAGTAGGTAACCATAAGTAATTCAACCTCAGATTTACAATATCAACATGAATATTATAAGCTCCTGTGGTCCCTAAATTACTGATTTCAAGGGTGAAAGGAACGATCTCTCCCACTCTGTAAGTTGTCCCATTTAGATTTAATATGCTTTCAAGAACAGCTTCATCATCACCTAATTGAAAATTCAAACCATTTGTTAGACCATAGTAATCTCTACGAGAAGAATCAAAATACTGAAAACGGCTTCCTAATGAAACAAAGGAATCAGTTATTGAATCATAGATACTCAAGAATCTACCTGCACTGTTTAAACTAGTGAATAAAGCCAGCATTAATGCCTTATAATCGCTTTCAACAGTTTGAAAAACAGTATAATCTTCTAGAATAGTAGAAGCTGGAAAAACTGAAAAGAATCCGAATCTGTCTGCAGAAGTAGGTATATCTGTAATTGACCAGAAAGCTTCATAACTCTCATTCACACCAAGTGGTGGAATTTTACATTCTAAGTATCCTCCAAACATAGTAGAATATTTGTAAATGAAATCTGTAGAACTGAATTGGAAGATTGTTTTGTTCCTGTAGAATTCATTGAATACAATGCTGTAAGCATCATTTACCGCAAGTTGCAATTGTTCATTTATTATTGGCTCAAAATAAGCAAAATTTAATGCTATTTCGGAGATATCATACATATCCAATATTGGTGAAATTCTTGCCAATACAGCATTATACAAATCCTCCGATATACCGTTTGTAGAATCAATATTTACATATTCATTAATCTCTAAAGTTGTATTATCCAACCATCTTTCAAGAGAAAAAGTAGTAGTATTTTCATACCAACCTCTTATATCAAGAATGAATATATCAAAACTATAACTAAAATACTGAATATCAAGTGTTATCCCTGAGTTGAAAACCTCGTTAATTTGCAGATCATCATGTAGAACTGGTATCTCAATTCCTTCTTGAATAAACGATTCCAAATCCCCAGGGATTGGGAAAATGATAGTTGTGTTATAGGCTGTGTCAGTTCCAGTATTTTTGATCTCATAAGTCATATTTAGAATTCCATCATTCTCAAGTAAGAAATCTGAATATGAATTTGATATTGCGATCCTCGGAAAGACAAATTTATCATAAGTGAAAGGATAATATATTATTTCAGGATTAAAAGAATCATATGCAGTTGCACTGAAAAATTTGAGAACCCATTCAAAAGAACCAGTTGTTAAACCACCTACATTGTTTGGTAGGGGAGACACACTAGTTACATTAGCCAAAAATGGCATACTAAATGAAAATTTTGATACAAACGCATTAACCTTAGGAATTAAAGGAGAGTTTAATGATAAGCTTAAATTAAAAATTCTCTGATTACCAATTTTCTGAATTTTATTTTCTTGTGCAACAACTGCAGTCCTGATGATTCGTGTAATGATTCCAAGTCTTTTTACTAGAGAAAAACCAAATGCATAAACTGTAGGGGACTCAGTTATCATATTCTCTATTATACCTACAGAGTTACCATTCTCTTCTTGATAGTCAGATTTGAAAATAGCATCGAATAAAATTAATGCTTGTGAGTATGAAATTGGTGCCACTAGATATAAAACAGTATCAACGAGAGAGGGATTTTGAATATTGAAAACACCCAAACTTATATTATAAAATTGTTGAACAACACTATTAACAAACTGATATATTGCCTTAATACGCTCGTAGTTTTGTGTTCTCAGTGTAAGTTTGATTACTAAACCATCGGGATACTTCCAGAGAGGATTAGTCCAGATTTTTGAAAATGAGGATTGATTTGCTACAATGAAATCAATTTGATTGACATATGTAAGTTCTGTTCTAGAAAGGTCAAGAGGTGTTCGAAGTAAACCCCCATCTAGTTCTAGAGAAGCTATAACGGAATCGGCTTTTCCAACAATAATATCAAATTTTTCTTGAAAAAGAAGCAATTGTTCTTCAGCCATTACAGAGAGGGGGGTTGTATTAGAACTAGCTGAATAGGCACCTCCAATAAGAATAGGGGTTGATACTATAGAAGAGAGGAATAGAATGAGTACCACAAGAATTTTATGAAATGGTGGGGCTATTCTATTCTTTAAATGTTGGAGTTTTTTGGCACTCATCAAACATTCCCCTCAATATTTCTTATGTTTACGTTTATTGATAAGCATTTATTTCTATAAATTTTAAAGTATTCAGTTCTAATTTTCTCGAACTTCGTCATATCGAGACCTCCAACAGGTTCATTATAATGAACGATAAGGCATTAATCATAAAAACTACAAATAGAGCAGTCACTCCTGCCTTTTCAAATCTTATTTCTTTAATAACTACTATAGCTTCTAAAAGAAAACCAACAAAAAATAATTGAAAAATAAAAATCAAAATGATAAACCAGACATCAAGCTCTAAAAGTGATGTAGGATAAGTAAAATCAAAGACAAACGATAGAATCACAGTTAGTAAAAACATTGGAATTTGCACTATAATAACGCTTTGTAGCAGAGCCAATTTTCCTGAAGTTTTACGAAATAGTAGAGAAAGTAAAACCTCACAAATCAAATAAGTAACAACTGTGGTAATCATGAAGATAAAAGGGGCAACAAAATCTGGTGTTATGAATGAGGGGAATAAAAATATAGGAACAGCTGATATGAAATATGTTGAAACGAGCAATCCTATTAACAGAAGGAGTGTAAAACCAAGTGATCTAATTGGATCATTTTTTATAAATTTAAAAACTGGACGAAGGAAAATATAGTGTAAAAAGGCAAACTTTCCATAAGCTACTTGGCTCGGTGCTGAAACGTCCAATTCATCCTCAATCAATGCATAAGAGCGTTTTCCTTGTTCTGTTAAGAAATATCGTTTTGTAGAATCCTGTGAAATCAGAAATCCTAGAGTATCAAGATGGTGATAAAGTGTTCCTACTTTCATTTGAAAGCGATCTTGAATCTCTGTAAAGGAAACAATTTTCCCTTCTCCAATAAAGCATAGCAAATCTCTTCTTATTTGATTAGAGAGAGCTTTCCAAATTTCAGGAGAAGATTGTTTCTTAGAATTCATATTACTAATAAGTAAAATGGACAATCTGTAATTTAAAACTTGGCTTATTATTAATGACTCTTAATTACGTTGTATAGAGTATTTCGCTGAACAGGAACCCTGTTTGCATCGCGTATGAGTTCCACAAATTCTTCAATACTTTTTTCTTCTCCAAAAGTACCTCCCGCACTTTTAGTGATTTCTTCTGTGAAAATGGTTCCACCTAAATCATTCACTCCAGAACCTAATATTACTTGGGAAAACTTTGGACCCAACTTTACCCATGAAACTTGAAGATTGGGGATTACTTCTCCTAAATATAGTCTTGCAGTACTGAATAATGCTAAGTCGTGCATTCCCGTACTACTTGGACGTGCTCCAAAGTATTTGTAGAGAACAGTATTTGTATGTACAAACGGAAGAGGAACAAATTCAGTAAACCCATTTGAGATTGATTGTAGGTGTTTTATTATTGCTAAATGTTCAGCTTCATCAGCAAGAGATTCAATGTGTCCATACATCATTGTAGAAGTTGATTTCAAACCACTTGAATGACCTGTTATTACAATATTTACCCATTGTTCTGTTGATATTTTATCTGGACAAATAATCTTTCTAACATCATCTACAAGAATTTCTGCAGCTGTTCCTGGGAAGGAATCAAGCCCATGATTCGCTAAATCTTTGAATACATCCTCGACACTTTCTTCAGATATTTGAGAAATATAAGCTACTTCTGAAGGTGAAAAACCATGGATGTGAATATCAGGGGATACAGATCTAATTGTTTTAAGAAGGCCAATATAATAATCATAATTTAGCTTAGGATCTAATCCACCCTGTATGCAAATTTCTGTACACCCGCGAGCTACTGCTTTTTCAGCTTCCATTTTGATATCATCAAGAGACATTCTAGAGTTAGCAACTTCCTCTGTTTCACCTCCTAAACTGTAAGAACAAAATCTACAAGTCCCCAAACAATGACGAGAAAAATTGATATTTTGATTAACCACAAATGAAACATTATCCCCCACTTGTTGAAACCTCAAATCATCAGCTAAAGAGGTTTGAATCCATAGTTCTTTTCCTCTTTTTTTTAGCATTTTTGTGAGATCAGAAATTTCTTCTTGATGTGATTCTTTGAATGTAGCTAAATCACATACAAGATCAATTTTCGGAGGCGCTAAATTTTTCATCTGCCTTGAGTTCCTCTATTATTCCGCGCATTCTAGTGTTTAAATACTTTTCATATTGAGGATAAACTGGAAGTCTCTCTTTTAGCGAAAATCCTGCTAAATTAAGTTCTTTAATCAAGTATTGTTCTTCTTGCCATATCATGTTTGGATTAATATAATCGATGGTGATTGGAGAGATACCCCCCACATCGTTTGCTCCATGATTGATAGCAGCATCAATTCTCTCTCGATTGAGATTAGGTGGAACTTGAATACTCACTTCAGCTGGAAGAATTTCACGTGCCAAAGCTATAGTTATTAGAACATCTTCTTCCTTAGGGGCAAGATGGTCTGACATAGGTGTATTCTCTTGAGGGTTGAAATTTTGTACAATTACTTCTTGAATATGATTATACTTTCTACTTAAATCTGCAATTAGTTGGAGAGATTCTATCCTTTCTTGCCATGTTTCTCCAATTCCGACAAGAATTCCCGTTGTAAATGGAATCTTTAGTTTCCCTGCATTTTCTATTGTATTAATTCGTAAAGCTGGATTCTTACCTGGGGAATTTTGGTGAGGTTTCCCCTCATCCATAAATCTTAAGCTGTGTGTTTCCAACATCAAACCTATACTCGCGTTTGTTTGTTTTAATAAGTTTAAATCTGAAGAAGACAATACACCCAAATTGGAGTGAGGTAAAAGATGTTGTTCCAAAGCTACTTCACACAAATAATTAACATATTCCACAGTAGTTTGAAATTTTAATGCTCTAAGAAATTCTAATGCTGATGGATATTTTTCCTCTGGTTTCTCACCTAGTGTGATTAAAACTTCTTTACAATCCTCAGCTTTGGCTTTCATTATTATTGTATTGTAATCTTTAGGAAGAATCCAAGTATTAGGGTCATCTGAAACAAAACTACAATAATCACAACGATTACGACATTGATGAGTTACGGGGACAAAGACATTTCGGGAAAATGTAATATGTTTGCCATATTGTCTTTCTCTCTTAGTTTCAGCTTTACTTACTAATTCATCTCGATCATTTTTGAGCAAATGTAAAAACTCATCAAAGCTCATCTTACTCATCTTTTTTTATTTTTAGAGTAACTAGGTAGCCCTCATACAATTTATTCACAGATTGTATTTCACAGTTAATTGCGTCTCCAATATTGTGAATAGCTTCTTGTTCGAATAAAAGTTTTGCATTCTTTCCTCCTACAAAAACTGGGGCATAAAAAATGTGCATGATGTCCACCAATCTATTGGTTAAGAACTGTGTAATCACAGTTGAGCCTCCTTCTACCAGCAACTTCTTAATTCCAAATTGAGTTTTCAAGATTTTCAACACATCAGTCAAATTTAGATATCTTTCATTTTTTTCAAATTCTACGGAAGCTACTTTTGCGCCAAGTTTTCTAATCTCATCTTGCTTATTTGCTGAACATTCCTTGGACGTAATAATAATTGAAGGCAATCTTTCTTGGTCTTGAAGAACTTTCGCTGTCAGAGGAATTTTACATTTAGTATCCAAAATTACCCTTAATGGTGCAGGATCTTTAGGTTTGATATATCTAACAGACAACAAAGGGTCATCCTTGAGAATTGTATTTATACCAACAAGAATTGCATCAACAGAGTTTCTTAATTCATGTACTCTTGCCCAATCTTCAGTAGTTGATAAAATCAGAGTACTTTCACTAGAAGCGATAGCACCATCTAAAGAACTAGCAACATTTACAATTACTTCAGGTCTTTCCACTTTATCACCTTTCCTTTATACATATGAAAATGTATATCTGATTGGTCTGCTCGCATAGTAATTGCAGAATAGACATCTTTAGAGAATTTTAGATTGTTACTTTCTAAATCTATCGCTAGAAGGTCTCCACTATAACCAACTTCAAGTTGACCAATTTTCTTTTTAACTATTAAACCTGGATTAACTGTTACTGATTTTAAAACTTCCTTAGGAGAAAGATTTTGGTTATTATTTCGAGCATTGTAAAGTGTGAAAGCCATAAGTCTAAATGGATCAGGATTACAGAAAAGCACATTGTCAGTTCCGAGACCTAGCAGAATTTCATTTTTTGATATAAGTTCCAAAGGTGGAAACCTCAATCCATTATACATGCTTGATATAGGACAACAAATAATGTTAATTTTGTTTTTACTTAGAAGTTTGAGTTCTTCTTCTTTTGAATAAGTTGCATGAACAATATAATCAAAAGATTTGCAGTTTCCAATGATTTCTATATCTCGATTTCCATATTTTGAGATTGATTCTGAAATAATTTCTTCTGATTCAGAAGCATGTATTGCAACTAGTTTGGATGAATTATTCTCTTTTAACTTTGCAATGAGTTTCAAATCATCTTGAGTAACAGAAAAAATATCTCGGATGCCTAAACCATCACTCACTTTCATAATTTCTTCTAATGTATCTTTATCTGTCTGACGACCTAAGATTATTCCTCGAATGGAATATCTTTCTAGTTCATCTTTTAATAGTTCGATTCCCTCAATTCCTTCTTCTCGAAAATCTATGAAAGAAGTATAACCATTTTGTACAAGCAATTCAAGGGAATTCTTTATGCTTTTAATTTTCTCCTCTTTAGAGCTAGTTCTGAATTTAGCATGTTTAACCCCTTTTGGACCTACAGCATCTTCTAGATTTAATCCATAAGTTTGATCCTTGAGGAAGGCATCTCCAACATGTGTATGACCATTAATGAATCCTGGAATAATGACATAAGAAGAAGGTAAAACATATTTAGTAGGTTTCCGTTCCTCGGAAATATTGATAATTGTTCCTTCACCATCTATTTGGATACTGACATCTCGAACAAGTATCAAATCAGCGCCGATTAATGCATTTCCACGTACGGTAACCATTTTCAAGGGAGCGAGTGTATTCCAAGCTAATAAAGCTTTGTAGAAATTAGAAAAACATAAGAAACACTAAACTTATAATTCAACCTTTTGAAATTAGCCTCAAGGCACAATTGTGTGATAAAAATGGTTCGAGTTAAGAATCCAGACGAAATTAGAGACATGATTAAGAATCATCCCATGGAATTAAGAAGAGTCTTTACCATAGCAGCTCATATTGATCACGGTAAAACAACAACAAGTGATTATCTTCTTCGTAAAGCAGGTTTGATGTCCGATGCTGATGCAGGTAAAAAAGTAATGATGGACTCAGATGAGGAGGAACAGGAAAGAGGTATAACAATCTTTACAAGTGTTGTTCTTCTGTCTTATGAGTTTGAAGATCAAACCTATCTTTGTGAAATTAATGATACTCCTGGTCACATTTCATTTACAGGTGAGGTTTCCAGGGCACTTCGAGGTAGTGATGGAGTTATTTTACTCGTAGATGCACTTGAAGGTGTAATGACTCAAACTGAAACAAATATCAGATTAAGTTTGAATGAAAAATGCAAACCAGTTCTGTTCATTAACAA
>JAUWJS010000093.1 GCA_030607575.1 Candidatus Heimdallarchaeota archaeon
CAGATCTTTCAATTTCATGATCTATATCATCTATAGATGCACCTAAAGGGATTGGTTCAAGTAAATCTATAGAAGAATCAGAATCAGGCATGAATATTCTGAGTTTAGTACGTTCTACTAAAAGTTTTGCTTGAAACAAGATTCTAAATATCCTCGAATTACATTTGTTTAACAGTACAAAAACGAATCCTAAGCCAAGAGAGGAAATTCGAGTGCCAGTTTTTTTACTCGGCGCTGGCACTCATGCATCCTCTAGGGCAAGGGGTGCCTATCGGCATTTTTACATGTGAAACATCTTTTAAATAGATTCTAATAGTTTTATCCGCAATAGATTCTGGAAAAACTTTTGAAGATGGAAATGTCAATCTTTTATAGTTAAAAAAATCATGAAAAGTTGAATGAAATGCAGGATGTAAAAATACACGTAGGATGCACTGGTTTTAACTATGAAGACTGGAAATCCAATCTTGGCGGTTTTTATCCCTCTAAGATAGACAAATATGCTCTCTTGGAGTTTTATTCTACTCAATTTACAACTTGCGAGATTAATTCTACCTTCTATGCATTTCCAAAATTGGAAACAACAGCTAGATGGAACAAATCTCTACCTGACGATTTTGTACTAACTACAAAGATTCCCAAATCGATTTGTCAAGCTGATAATCTATCAGTTGTTGAGCAGAATCTCAAATCGTTTCTAAAAATCATTAGTCCGTTAAAGAAGAAACTTGGTCCTCTTGTTATGCAACTAAAACCTAGCTTTGAAAAAACTGCTGCTACGAGGAATCAGATCTATGATTTCATCTCATTCTTCCCACACTCAGATTATCAACTAGTCATAGAATTTAGAGATAACAGCTGGTATAATGAAGATACTTACAATCTACTTAATGAGAAAGATATTGGCATTGTTAGCTCATTTCTACCCTATATCAAATTCAATCTTTTCGAGGAAGTAAAGAAAGATTATTTTTACCTCAGACTAATTGGTTCTCATAATCAAACCATAGGATTAGGTAAGGAGCTAAAGGATCAAACAGATTTGATGGAAAAAACTGTTGACCAACTATCTGATGCTTACTCTAAAAATACTAACAAAAGTACAGGCTATGTTTTTATTAATAATCACTTCTCTGGATATGCTCCTCCAGCTGCAAGAAAATTCAAGGATATGCTTGCAGAGAAAAAGCTTGTACCTATAGAACCTAAAATAACAACATTCAAAGGTCAGCAAAAACTAGCTGATTTCTTTGGATAAAAATACAGAAACTCTTAATCCAAACCGGATAAGAAAAGTATAAAAGATATACTAGTAGAATAAGGTTGAACTCAATCAAGTTTTAAAAAACCTGAGAAAATGTGAAAGGAAGAATTCTTTTGAAAGAAAATAATGTCTATCTTCATTCAATAGCTACAGTAGTTCCTGAGAAATACTATACACAGAAATTTGCCTTAAAATATATGAAAAAAATAGTCGCAGATACAACCTACAAAAAAGTATTTCTTAACAAAGTTTACAAAGGAACTGGAATCTTAAAACGACATACTGTTATTGATGATTATGGAAAAGATCCAAGTGACTTTACTTTCTATCCAAAAAACAAAACTCTTAGACCCGAACCCACAACTAAGCAAAGAAATGACCTATTTGCAAAGGAATCACTTAGGTTAGGAAAGCAAGCAGTTAAAAAATTATTTAATTCAAATCCTAAATTTGATAAGAGAAAAATTTCTCATGTTATAACAGTTTCTTGTACTGGGTTTGATGCGCCAGGACTTGACTATTACATTGTTAGAGACTTCGAATTAAACCCAAAAATAGATAGATATATCCTCGGTTTTATGGGGTGTCAAGCAGCTATCAATGCCTTGAAGTTAGCAAAGAATATTTGTCTTTCTGATTCTAAAGCAAGAGTCTTGATTGTTAATGTTGAATTATGTTCCGTTCATTTACAACAATCATTCGAATTGGACCAAGTTATAGCTAATGCTATTTTTGCTGATGGCATTACAGCCGCTCTAGTATCTAGTGTTGAAAATGACTGTGAAGGAAGCAAATTTGTTTTACGTGACTTTGCTACAGACATTGTACCAGGCACAGAAGAAGATATGGCTTGGAATATAGGTGATACTGGATTTGGTATGAAACTAACCTTAAATGTACCTAAAGTAGTTCAACATAACCTAGCAAGTATTTTGGGAGATCTCTTAAAGAAATCAAACAAAATAAAAGATGACATAAAAATATGGGCTATTCATCCAGGTGGAAAAGCTATTCTGACCAAAACTGAACAAGCTTTAGATTTAACTCCTGAGGATCTTGATGCTTCATATCATATTATGAGAGAGTATGGAAATATGAGCTCAACTACAATAATGTTTGTGCTGGAACATATTTTGAAAGATGAAGAGAAAGAAGGTCTCTTATTTGCAACCTCTTTTGGTCCAGGAATGACAATCGAAACTGCGTTAATGGAAAAGATATTACCAGAAAGATAAAATAAAACGAAGGTAATTCTTTAAACCTTAATTTTCTTCCAGAATTTCTTAGCTGACTTATTACCACCATAACCTAATAATCTACCAACATGAGGCCAAATAGGGTTAAAAATAGGCATGTTCATAACAATCCAATTAGCTACTTTATGAATCCAAGTTGGCTTATGATTATACTCACAATCTGATATACACACACTGCAATCTCCGCCGTTTTTTATCCAAAACATATAGCAAGTGTCTACATTGACATACCATTTCTTCACTCCAGGATTATTACTTATACTATGTGTTTTATAGGATGTTTCTTTATCAAAGGAAATTGATGCACTTGGACATTTCTCAGCACAGGTCATACAGGTTTCACAGAAACGTTCAACTGATTTTGCAAAACGATAACTAGGTTTGTCAGATACTAGTGGCATATCTGTTAATATTTTTGCAACTCTTACTCTAGGTCCATATTCTTTTGTTATCAACAAACCATGACGACCATATCCTCCAAGTCCTGCTTCAACAGCTAATGGAACAGACAAGCCTAAAGCATTTCCAGCTGGGATTGCTTCATAACCTAAATTTTTGATAAAACTGGATACTAGTGTTCTTACAAAGGCTATTTTAGAATACCCAAGTCCTGTAGCTATTCCACCAGGCATCTTTGGAGTTGTATTAATTGCATCTAGATCCATTTCAACTACTAAAACTATGACATTTTTTATTTTTTCAGGGATTACATAGGCTCTATCCATTCTATCGTGAGTATATATCCACTTCGGATCAAACTTTGCTACACCTATCAGATTTGCTCCATAGAATTTGGAGATTTTCTTCAACCATTTGGACATCTCTTCTGGATTTTCAACTTTGTACTGCTGTGGTTCTTGAACATCATAATTGACCTGTTTAACTTTGGTTTTTTCCTTCTGTTCTTCAAGTTTCTTCTTGTCTTCTTCATCTAGTGTTTTTGGCCTTTCCTTTTGAAATTCATGCATACTTACAAGATTTTCAATAGACCAAGCAGCATCGACAGCAGCTAATTCAATTTCAGAGTAACCATCTAAACCCATTTCAATGCGTTCTTTTGCTTTTCCAAAAATAGGTTTCTTAAAACCTTCATACTCCTCATCCCACATTCTACGACTGAAAATAGTATATTTTTCGTTGAAAGGTTCAAAAACATCTTCATTTATCTCAAACAATTTTTTGTCTTTTTTTCTTTGCCTTTCTTTCTCTTTAGACTGTAGAGTTTTCTTAGTAATTTTATTCTTATTTTTCGTGACAACTTCTATGGCATCAAAAGGACAAGCATAAACACATTGTAAACAATTTATACAATTACTTTTGTTTATTTCTGCTATTGTTTTTTCAATTTTGATTGCTATTTTACCTTTTTTATTTTGAGGACAAACAGACACACATTCATGCTGACATTCATTAGGATTGCAGCTCTCAACAACTACCTGAAGGCTCATCAAGCAAGAGGAAATTTAGAATAAATATAAGTTTTGGTGAAAGAATGACTATTTAGTACCAGTTATACAAAAGTAGTCCTCACCACGTTTTTGGATCTTATTTTCATTAGTCAATTTTGATAGTAGAATAAGCACAAGATTAACTGCACTATCTCTCCATTCTAAATCAGAATTTTCAAAAACTGCGTTAATAAGCTCATCTAAAGAAGATTTTCCTTCCTGTATCAAGCGTATAATGAATCCTTCATTCTTTTTAAGATGCTTAAGATTAAAATTAATAGCTTGTTTCACATCCGACATAATATCACGATGACCGGAAAGAACATATTTTGGATTTAGTTTTGATATCTTCTTTAAACTGCTTAGGAAATCGGAATAGGCTTCATCATAATTTCCAATTGTACTAATAATTCCTTTATGAAGAAGGCTTCCTGAAAACAACACTCCTCGGGGATCATAATAAGCCAATTGACCTTTTGTATATCCTGGGATTTCCACAACAGTTAGTTCCCATCTCTTTATTCCAAGAGGGTTGTATGTTCCCAAATGGATTTTCATTCCTTCCTTAAGATAGGAATTGAAAATTAAACCTTCTTCAGATAATTCTTTTGCAGTTTCTTCTGAAGCGAAGAGCGGAATATCAAATTTCTCCTTAAGACGAAGTGTTTGATTACAATGGTCTACAAGGTGATTTGTTAATAAAATACCTTCAATTTTGTCCAAATTCTCTTTAATATATTCTTCAAGAACTGTAATAGCTTTAGTAGAAGTTGAACCTGGATCAATAATATATTGTCGTTCGTTCCCCACAACATAAATGTTGCATAGATTAAAGGGAGTTTGAGTAGGAGCTGGAGTCTCAACCTTCAATATTTGGGGAAGCAAGCTTAATTTGATAATTCTTGTATCTGAGGATTCTTTATCCAACTCTCTAGCAATTTCCACAATTTTTTTCTTTTCATCGTGTAATTTGGACATGAAATTAACAACAATTGGATCAAAAAGACTCTTGAGCTGGTCAGATTTTTTTATAATTTTACTCGATTTGAACCACCTGTTTCTATCCTCCAAAACTATATCTTTCGAACGCATATATTCCGAATACTGGGATAATTTTCCTCTTCCTAAAATTGAAGATGCTGGAACAATGTAAAGGTAGTAATAGCTATCTAGAATGTCTTCGTTAACATTTACCTTATATCTTCCCCAAGGAATCATTGAACTGAAGAAAGTCATTAAGTAAGCAGGATCCATTTTCAAGATTTTTTGACTAACATCTGTCAACAAAGGTACAGAACTTAGCAATTCTGTATCTTGAATCAAATCCCTTTCTAAAAGAAGTCTTAAAGCTGTTACATTGTCTGCTATGTTATCTGAAATATCACCATGCTTCTTTTCTAGTTCCTCAGCAACCTTAAAATCTTGAGATGTGACTACAGAACCAATGGGTGTCCATGTTTTAGGGAAAGCAGGCATGTTTATACCTCTTCTAACAAGATAAAAATGATATCTACCTCTAAGGATTCCAAAAACAAGAATAGCTATTGTTCTATACTCAGACATCTGGCGAGTAAGGGGGGACTAATCATTATTTAACTTCTTTTGTCCATTTTTGAGTAGAAAATCAATTTATATACGCTCAACATCATGTGAAGCTGACTCAGCACGTCCAGCAGTTGTTATTTTGATAAACTCGGCATTAGCTTGCATCTGTTTGAGTGTAGTTGCACCACAATAAGATATACCACTTCTGAGTCCTCCAACAAGTTGTTCAAGAACATCAGCTGCAGATCCACGATAAGGTACAACAGCTTCTACTCCTTCAGGAACAATGCTTCCCATATCTAACTCATCGAAAGAACCTTTTTTCTCTCTGGCTTCTCTTCCTAAAGTAGCTCCCAAACTGGCCATTCCTCGAACGACTTTATAGCTTCTTCCAGATCTCAAAATGGTTGTTCCAGGACTCTCTTCTGTTCCAGCAAAAAGACCACCAATCATGACAGTTGAAGCTCCTGCAGCGATTGCTTTGGTGAGATCTCCTGAATTACGTACTCCTCCATCAGCTATAATGGGGATATTATAGTCTTTGGCTACTTTGGCACAATCCATAATTGCGGTCAACTGAGGAACACCACAACCTGTAACAATTCTTGTGATGCAAATTGAACCAGGCCCAACTCCTGTCTTAACCGCATCACAACCAGCTTCAATGAGAGCTTTTGTTCCCTCACCAGTAGCCACATTACCTGCAATAATCTCGATATCACTGAAATTCTTCCTGATTTCCTTGACTGTATTAACTGCTAAGTCAGAATCTCCATGAGCGATGTCAATGACCAATGCATCAGCATCAGCATTAACAAGTTTTTCAGCCCTTTGCAGATAATCTCCACGAACACCTATAGCTGCTGCAACTAGCAATCGTCCTTTAGAATCTTTAGAAGAATCTGGTAAGACTTTGCTTTTGATTATATCTTTAGAGGTGATTAAACCTTTTAGAAATCCTTTTTCATCTATCAGAGGTAACTTTTCTATTCTATTCTTTTGAAGATAATCCTTAGCAGATTCAACTGTTATATCAGGAGAAGCAGTAACCAAATCAGTTGACATTAAATCTGAGATTTTAGTTACCCCATCTTCTTCAAATATAATATCCCGAGTTGTAAGAATACCTACTAGCTTTTCAGAAGGATCTGTAACAAGAATACCAGAAATCCCTTTGTCTTCCATCATAGCTCTAGCATCGTCTAAAGTGTTTTCAGGTCTTAAACGATAAGGGTGATCTATCCTAATCATTTCTGAACGTTTAACCTTAATTACTTCAGAAACATGATCTTCAACAGACATAAAACGATGAATGATTCCAATAGCTCCCATTTGAGCCATAACTATGGCCATCTTACTTTCTGTTACTGTATCCATGTTAGAACTTACAATGGGTACATTCAGTTTTATATTTCGAGAAAGATAAGTAGAAGTTTCAACATCTTTTCTAGATGTAACAGAGGAGTGTTTTGGTACTAAAAGTAGATCATCAAAAGTCAATCCTTCACGCATAATCTCAATCCAATGAAAAAATCCATGGATATTTAAAAGGGTTGTTTACCAAGATAGGAATTTTGCAGAATGACATAAAAAATATTAGTATTGAGATTCATGAGATATTATTAATAATCTATCATTTATTTGGTCAAGGAACATTTTATAAGCTACTAAAAGCAGATTCATTGATTATGATGAATCAAGAATTTAATTCACAGCACTTTGAATATGCGAAAAATAAGATCTCTGAAAGTGCAAACAAACTTAAAAACTATATAATATTGGCTACTGTTATAGGTATTGTTTTCGTCGCTGTTATTGCGATTACACTTTTTATCGTTTTAATCCCCCTAGGATTTGCTTTAGAAGATTTTAATCCAAACAATATCTATGAGACTGGTGAAGCTATTATTGCTAGTGGAATCATTTCAACTGCAGGGATAGTTGCAGCTGTTTTTCTGGGAATAGTACTCATAGCTCTGCTTGTAATTCTATTTATGAGTTATGTCCAATACTATCGTTTGGGTTCAGCATTCAATAAGTTATATGAAGCTGAAAGAATACTACAGACTACAAAATTCATAAGCTATGGATTTTATGGATATATTATAGCAATTATTGCAGGTTTGTTTGTTCCAGGCGTTGCAGGAAACGTTGTATCTATTGCAGGAAATGTTTCTCTGGCTGTTGCAGCATATCTAATCTACCAACTATTTGGCGAATATAGAAGTCAAGGAAGATTCAAAGGAAAACCTTCAATGTTACTTTTTATTGGTTTAGCAATAAACGTAGTAGCAACCATAACTTCAATGTTTAATATATATGGTTCTGTAGGGAGTCTAATAGGATTTATACTCATGTTACTAGGTTTTCGAGATCTTAGTAGAGACATAAGAATGGTTGAACCCCCAAGTCATCAGAAAATGACAGCTCAAGCAGCTCCTGTTGAAATTTACAATGAATCAAAACCTGCAGTTACCCAGGATAAAGCTCAGTTTTGCTCAAAATGTGGTGCAAAAATAACTACAGATGGGGAGTTTTGTCAAAGTTGTGGATCTTCTCTCTAAACTTCTATTTTTTACAAAATCATTTTTTTCCAATCAACGTTCAACGGATGTTTAAAGGGTTGATTAATTTAATTTAATCAAATTAGAAAAATAATTTAAGGAAGAAAAAGAATAACAGAGAAGAATAAGCCAAGAAAATAAGCAAGAAAAAGAAGTAAGTATTGAGAAATAGTCTATCATAGAAGTGAGAAATAACTAGTGAATTTCTTGATATATTTCATTCCTTTGATTTTCAATTTACCAGTTAGTATAGCTTTTAGTGGATTTACTTTTCCTACTCCTAAACCCAGAAAAGTTGATCTTGTAGTGATTAGAACACCATCAGTTCCTTCTGCAAGTTTCTTCAAATCACTCTTGGTATACTCTATTGGAGTAAAGTTCAGTTTCCCTTCCTTAATAATTAACCTAACTGCAAAGGGGTCATCTTTTGCTACTAATAAGATAGAATAATCATCCTCAGAGTATTTTTGTACAAATTCTTCATTTGTATTCAAATCTTTAAGCATTGAGTAGATAATTCCAGCAAATCCTTTGTAAGGTTTCAAATCCTCATAAATAGGTAGAACCATTTCCATAGTCTTCTTAAATCTAAGCAAAACTTCGTCAATGATTTTCTCATCCATTGCAGTTGAAAGCACAAAACCGATGACACCTCTTGAAATTCCATATAAACCATTTATGGGCATTGCAATCCTCAGATATTTAGATAACTCAAGATAAGGTATAGTATTGAAAGAAATTTCTCTTTTGTTTTGAGCAACTACATCTGGAAACTGGACGTAAGTAATTGATTGATAGCCGCCAACATAGCAAAATACTCCAAGTCCACCCATTATCTCACGAAGACCTTTTCTAAGCCTATCACCGAGTTTACCTATTCTTTCTACTTCCTTTTCATCATACAATTCTAAAGCTGTTTTACCTGCTGCCATAGTAAGTGCGTTCCCACTGAAGGTCCCAGAATGCATAACAAAATTCTTTTTTGTAGGATTGAATTGTTCTATAATCTCCTTTTTACCTCCAAAGGCACCTACAGGTAGACCTCCACCTATGGTTTTTCCAAGAGCTGTAAGATCAGGATTTATGCCATAAATTTTTTGCATTCCACCAGTAGATAATCTGAAAGTGATTACTTCATCGAAAATCAACAGAATATCATATTTCTTTGTTAATTCCCTCAAACCTCTAAGATAATCAGGATTAGCTAAAACTCCTCCTGCATAACCCAAAACGGGTTCAATTATTAGAGCAGCTATTTTCTTATGATGTTTCTTCATGAGTTTTTCTGCAGCTTTTAAATCATTAACTGGAAGAACATAAATGTCTTTCAAAACAGACTTTGGAATGCCTTTTTCTACACCAGGTTTAGGCATTCCTTCATCCAATAGAGCTGAATCAAAGTTTACACTAACACTATCATGTGAACCATGATAACAGCCATCCATTAGTATGATTCCATCTTTACCAGTATAAACTCTAGCTGCTCTCATTGCAAACATAGTTGCTTCAGTTCCAGAGTTGCAAAATCGAATTTCTTCTATTGATGGAACACGTTCACATAAAATCTTAGCTAATTCATATTGACCTGAAGTGGGTGCATTGTGAGCTGTTCCTAACTTTGCTTGTTTCTGTAAAGTTTCAGTTATCTTTGGATGAGCATGTCCATGAAGAAGGACAGTCATGTTGTTCTGGACATCTATGTATCTATTACCATCAACATCTTCTAGATAGGTCCCTTCCCCTTTTGTAACATAAAATGGATAAGGATAAAAGTAGGTAATATTTCTTGTTCCTCCTCCAGGCAACCATTTTCTTGACTCCTCAAATAGTTCTTTAGATTTGGGAGTCATTTCCTCATATTGCTTTATGATATTAGCTTTAACTTGTTCTAAATCCTGAGAAACCATTAAAATTCATTCCAGAGTGCTTATCAATGAACCGAGATAAAAAAACTATATTATAAACTTTTATCCATTATACTAAGACCATTCTTTTTGGTTAGACTAAAGCTCCTATAAGATACGCTATAGTACCAATTTGCATTATCAAGAATATACGCTTCCTAAGTTTTACGCACGTTATGAAACTTGGTTAAATTTGCCAGAAGGCTTCTAACCGTCGTTTAAGTGGGTCCCCTCACGTGCGTTGAGGGGAAGGAATCATGAGGATCATGATAGGGTGTAGGAATGATTGGAGTC
>JAUWJS010000014.1 GCA_030607575.1 Candidatus Heimdallarchaeota archaeon
AAATCTCGAGCGAATCCCCTCATTACTAATCCCAGATAATTGTTTTTTCCTATTAGTAAGTTCTTTCAAGCTAAGGTCCTGGAGAAACTACTCCGCCTGGAGGATAATTTGGATCTCCTTCTGGTGGATCGAATGGTTGAGCATCACTCACGTGTCTTATTTGTTCATTGTTCTCAATATCGAACCAGACTTTGAAGATGTATATTCCGCTTTGAAAGGCTATATTGAAGAAGTAGAATTTGTACAGAATTTCAGTTTCAGTTCTTACATGGTTATCTCTATAAATTGTATAGAGTATTTCTCCAATGAATTTAACTGAAGCTTCAAACACCAAGTAATTTACACCTGGCAACATTGTAAGAAGAACTTCTGCATACACATCATCTGTTTTACCATCGCCTTCAAGATCACAATAGGTGACGTATTGTATGTCTACTTTTGGACCGAGCGCACTCACCTTGAAATTCATTGTAAGTAATGCTACAGTTACTACCACCAATAGAAATTTTAGAGTCTTTTTCAGATTCATTTATATCTGAACTATATTTTCCAAATCATATTTAAATGTTTAGAATGTTTGGTCTGACTTGAATCTTCATAAAAAAATACTAAAGTGCAATATTATTAATCATTGGCCTCTAGAAATGGAATTTACTTCTTCGATGGTGTCTCTGGTTAAAAAATAAATTTTAAGAAAATTTATATACTCTATTTTCTATGTCAAAAATCACTCTTGTTTAAAATATAATCTGGCACCCCTTTTGAAGTACAATCATATTTATATTTGAACAAAAAACGGATTTGTGCTTAATTATTACTTATTAAAAGACAATATGTTTGGTTAAGCATTAGCAATACTAAATGAAGGAGAGAATTATGAAAAAAAGTCATAAAAGTATAAAGAAATTTTTTATGGTATTCTTACTGGTTGTAATGATACTTCCAGCAATGAGCAGCTTATTAGTGAGTGGTCAACAAACTAAAGTTGCTGATGTAACTATAGATTTTACATGGATTAAGCTAGCTAAAGATGGAGATCCAGATTGGCCATGGCAAAATAAAGGTGAAATTTATCTATGGTTTGAAGATCCTTTTGGTTTTGTTACCAATTGGTATTTAGGAGAACATGCAACACTTGATGAATGGAATCCTGATCGATCAAAAACTTGGACACGAGTCTTTTTTTGATGTTACACCTGTATGGGATATCCATCTCTATGATAAAGACGGACCTCTGTTTAAGAATATACTATTTACAGCAGAACTTACAGTTCATGAATATACTGGTACTGGTACAAAATATGCTAATAACAAGGAGAACTGGGGTAATGAGATAGGTGGTTTTGGTGTTCCTAGACATGAGGAAGAAGGAAATGATTATTATGGAACATACTGTGATTACTTGTGGTCATTGGGTGAAACTGATCTGAATACTTTCTATGTTTGGCAAAGATATCCATCATATGTTGCAACAAGTGCAAGGTTAACAATCTCTGTAACCATAAACTATTATTGGTGGAACATCCAGTAAGAACATTTAAAAATTTCAAAACTATAATGACGCGGTGAACATTTCAGTGCATTTAATTACAAAGCTACTTAAGCCACGTTATCTTTTTTTTTACTTCATTATGCCTGTTATATTTGTTAATCTTATTATCATAATTCCATATGCTAGTTACTCTCACAACAGGATTATTACTTATCAAACAGCACAAGATATTTCACCTCATGAGATTTTTTCTTTCCAAAGTACTCTTCCTCGAAATCTAAATTTATCCGAAAGCTCAGTCTTGGAAACACAATACAAAATCAAGAATATCAGTTTAGGTCTGATATACGAATCTACGGTCTTAATAAACGATATTCAATCAGATATATTTGTTGCCTATATTCCAGATGATTTTCTTTTTAGTAAACAGGTATGGAATATCAATGAAAGTATAGATTCTCTTATTTCATACACATTATCAGAGAATCTATTTATTACACCCGATTATGACAATTTAGAGAATTTGAAGATAGAAGGTAACAATATAACTATTTACTATAATTCAAGCTTAATTATAGAGGAATCTGCCGCTTTTGGAACTGATCTCATGACTCTTCTTCGAAGAAATTTAGATTATTATACTACTAATCCTGGTGGGAAAATCCCACTGCTTGTACTACCACTAGATAAAAATGAATCCTTTAACTTGACTTTGAGTCCTTTTCAAATTGTTGGTGATGTATTTCATTTCATTTATTATGATTATTCTTCTATATTTTTTGAAGAACATGGATCATTTCGTATAAAAGGTGAATTAATCAAACTTCAAGCTCAAATAGAGAATTATCTAGAAAACCTTTATTCTATAACACTTGAAAGATTAGAAGTAAATACTCAATTTTTTGATTATATAAATCTAAATTCAGGATATTCATTTCTCTCTGACTTACTAATCCCAACACTAATTTTCATCCATGGTTTTGCAATTGGATTAGTTATAATATTTCAATTTCTTGAAAGGTTGTTTCTAAAAGTAAACACATTTGTAAAACTTCTTCTTGAAAGGGGAGGTACTAAGATGCAAGCAGCAAAATCTATTCTACTTACTATGTTTCTTACAATCACTATTTCTTTTATACTCACTTTGCTAGCAAGCTTCTTAGTGATTAACATAGGTATTCTTAGCTATTATAATGTAAAAATGAGTTTTCTCAATGTGACCTTAGTAGCTCTAATTTCAACAATTTTGATTTCATTGATTTCAATGAGACGTATTTCAAATTATGTTCTCCAATTTGAAATAGACAAAACTTCTACACATGTTGAAAAGAATAAAAAATCAAGAAAGAGGAAATTTCTCCTTTTGTTTGCGTTAACTATTACAGATGTATTAGTTTTATCTTTACTAGGTTTTGCTTTAATAAATGACTTTGAAACACATATTATGGCAAATCCCCTTTACATAATATCTATTGTACTAATCTTTCTGTCTGTTTGGTACTCATTTATTTCAGATTTTCTTTACAAATTATTCAGATTTATGGTTAGAAAGGTTGTTTCTAGAAAAAAAATGGGGATTGTTCAAAACAAGCTACTCAGCTCTATTTCGCTAAAATATATTCGAACTTTCAAAGTCTTTGTATTGCTGTTTTTCATCATTATTATTATCTTTCAAACGATGAGTAGTGTGCAAACAAGACAAATATCAGAAGTACAGTTTAGCAATATTGGAGATTTGAATATAAAATTTGATTATAATTATGCTCAAATTTATCACAAAAACTTTAGAACTATAGTTTCTGATGATGTAATATTTTTTGAAATGAATGCTTATATTGGGATACATGATAGTAAATCGAGAGTTACTTATTTTTACCCCTTTCCGATATTTATCTTTTCATCTACGAATTTCAGTGAATATTTGTCATTATCTGATATTGAAACTTGCAAAATTAATTTCAATTTAACTGAGGAAGAAACTCAGTTTTTTATTAGTAAAAAATTAGTTGATTTGAAAGAAAAAGAAGTAGATGATTCATTAATCTTCGATCTTCAAGGTCAGATTGAATCATTCCAGATCACAGGCATTCTAGATACTATGCCTGTTCTTTCACTAGTTTCACACCAATCTGATACTAGAGAAATACGTGATGCTTATGCGATATTAGTTTATGACAATAATGAAGAAAATCAATTTAAAGATTTTCTTGATAGTATAATATCAATTTCAGTATTTGATGATGAAAATAGTTCTCAAATATTCACAGAAAAACTTAGTTACTTTAACTCCTTAGGTATTAACTTTAACTTACTTGATTCAACCACTTTGGATACGAATATTATTTTAAATCAAAGTATCATTCAGAGTTCATCATTCTTTTTTTTGGAAACTTTGTCGAGATATGGATTTGCAGAAATCATTGTTCTTTGTTTAAGTTGCATTTATCTACTAAGTTTCTCCATATTTTCATTTTATATACAATTATTCAGATCTTCATTTGTTTTAATTTCTAGGGGATTATCACCCAAAAGGATAATTAATTTCGGACTAACTGTAACAATACTACTTGTTTTATTTTACTTCTTAATATCATACTTATTAGCTACATTAATGACAGGTTTATTCTGTATCTTTATTTCAACAAAATATTACATTAAGTTCTACCCAGTTTTAAATAGTAATTCTATAGTTGGTATTTTCTCATTTATTATTCTCATAATATTTATATTAGTGGTCACTCGACTTGTATTCAAGAGAGGAGTAGAGAAGAATCTATCTAACTTATTGAAACAAACAAAAAACACAGCAAGAGAAGGATGGGTGTCTTATGAAGAAGAATGAGAAATTTTCTAAGTTTCTAAGAAGGATTACAATTATTCAAAAACTCAAAGTAGTAAGCAAAAAGAAAAACTTAATACTTATTTCTTTGTTTGTAATTCTGTTATTATCTTCTACCAATTCTTATAATCCATATTTATCAAAATTCTATAACAGTTGGTCATCAGAATTAGCTGTTCTTAATGTTCCAGAAATTCAGATGAAAATCACTGGAAAGCTAAATGAGAGCTTTGTTGATAATGAAATTTCAGAAATTGTAAACACAACATTTGATTCTACTCCAAATCTTAAAACTCTCCATTCTCTAACTTATTTAAGCAGAAATTATTTTAATCTCTCACATACTCTCTCAGACTTACCTAATAGTACTGTTGAAGATTTCAGTCTATTTGTAGTAAATGAGCAGCTATTGAATAATATCTCTATATCTCTTAAACCAGAAGAAGCTATAGTTTCTCAAGCTTTGCATGATTCACTTGAAAATAATACTGAGGTTTGGTTTACAGCTTTCAATGGTTCTCTAGAATATTTCAATGTAACAATAGTTAGTAGTATAAATTCAACACTTCTGGTTTCAACTTACTTTCTAGATTTAGGTCTGTCTTTTGGTGCTAATGAGAAGTGGATTATTGTTAGTTATTCTGGATTTTACAGTATATTAAGTAATATACATCCCTCTCAATGGATAAGTGATCAGAACGAAGATTGTTTATATACCTCTGTATATTCACTTGATTTGTCATTATTAGAGTTCATAGATCAAAGACCAAAACGATCTCTTGTTCTATTCAACAACAAAATAACCTTGTTGGTAAATTCGATTTTTTCTCATTTTAATAATCTAGATGAGGAATCTGAATTCGTTTTCTCAACAATAGATGTTTTTTTGCGTTTCGATTTGATTGATTCTTTCAATAAAAGAGTGGATAATATATTAATTTCAATAAGACCATACCTTTACTCAACAATATTACAGTTTATACTTCTTCAAGCCATAATATTGTCTATAGTGATTCCCCTAGTCAGAACATATATGGAACAGAATAGAAGTTTCATTTCTTTATCTAGAAGTAGAGGATTAAAGAGTAAGGAAATAAAATATGCTTATATCCTTTCAATATCCTCAATCTATTTGATTTCCTTTGTGTTGAGTTCCACCATACAAGTAGTCTATTATAGATTTAAAGAGTTTTTCAGATGGGATGAGCTTCATCTATTGCTAGTCTATTTACTGTTTTATTATATACTTATTCTATTTTTCATTGTATATAGAACCAATTCAATCTTCAATGAAATCATAAACAAATTTGAAATTATCAAAAAACCAAAGAAATATTCAAGATCAGAGAAAATTCTAGTCATTTTGAAGAAATCTTCTTTTCTAGTTTTTCCTCTTGTAGTTCTAGCATTCTTGTTTTTCAACTTCAGAATTTTGAATCAAACTAGTTTATCGATAGGATATATCTTTTCTTTAATTCTATGTTTTGTAATATTTGCTTATGGTATGATGAAACTCCCACAAAATGCTCTAAGGTTCTCCTATAAAGCAGCTTTTCTTCCATTAAAATCCTTATCTACATTGTTCATTTATTTTAGAAAAGCTAAAATGTATACTTTAAAATCAAAAAAACATCTTTCTACACTATTATTCTCTTTGTTGTTTATTTTAAACATATCTTTGATAATTCATGATTCAAACTCTTCTCATCAGTCTAAAATGGCACAGAGTAGTTTTGGATTCGATGCAATGTTACAGATTAGGAGTAATGATTTGGCTATTGTTTCTAATAAAGTAAACACAAGCAATCAGATAATTATATATGAAATTCCAGGTAATGAACTAATTTCAAGATTTTACCTTGTAGATAACCCTCTTACATTTTATGAGGGTTGTAAATTCTATAATAAGTACTTCAGTTATTATTCTAATGAACAGATATTTCTTAATATGGAAGAAGATTCCAAATACATAATATCCTCATCACGTACCCAAAATACTCTTAATATTGAAACTGGAGATTTGTTCTTTCCTTTCATCAAAGGTTTAAGTCAAAGTACAAATTTCACCTTTTTGGATTTTGCGAATTTTATACCAATTATTGAGAGTATATCTGGAGAACAATCATGGATACTAGGAAATTATAATTCTAACCCAATGATCCCCTTAATTGAAAATAACACCTGTGTATATTACAGTTTCAAATTAACGGAAAATCTGTTATTAGAAGAACTTGAAGATTTTCTTAGTGCTGAAGGTATTTTGTTCTCTCTTACATCTAATGAAATGAATCCATATTTTTCAAGTTCAGAGGATTTTGAAGATTTCAAAAGAACACAGTTAGGATTTATTATTGGATTAAACGTTATCCTTTCCGTTTTACTAATATCAAACTTGCTGGTTTCGAACAGTAAAACTGACCAGAGTTACATATCATATTTTACGTCTCATGGTTTGAAACCTACTAAATCAACAATAATAAACATATTCTCCAATACTGTATCATTTTTGATTTTCAGTGTAATTAATTTTGCTTTTTGTACTGGATTACTTTACATAGTAGCGTTATTTCTAATGTCTCAAAATACAGTTTTTTACAATCTCTACTTATCTGCTTACTCAATTTTACTAATATTGTTGCCTTTCTTCCTTTATTTAGTAATTCAGATATCTTCAATCTTTTTTTATGGAAAAATTAACACAAGTCAAGTGAGAGTGAAAGCTTATGAATATTAGAGAATATTGTTTAAGAATTATTGACCATCTTGAAAGGGATTTAAATTTAGAAAAATATAAAATTGAAAAAATATAAGGTGATTAAATGAATAAAAAAAGAAAGATAATCATTGTGGAAAACCTATTACATGTTTACAAAGAAAAGGTTGAAACAGTTGCACTTCCTGGAATAAATTTTGATGTTGAAGAAGGAGAAAAAATCTTGATCACTGGTAAATCAGGGGTTGGTAAAACTACTCTGCTTCACTGCCTTGCAGGGATTTTGAGACCTACTGCTGGAAGAATAATTGTAAACGGAAATAATATTATCGAAAAAGACCAAGATCAGCTTGCTGATTATAGAAGAGATACTGTAGGCTTGATTTATCAATCATTCAATCTTGCACCTTTCCTGAATATTAAAGAAAATATCGAGTTTCCAATGATTATTGCAGGTAAAGCTAAAGATTTTCGAGAAAAGAGAATTATTGAGTTGACTGATGAGCTTGAAATATCTAGATATCTTAATTCGGTTCCTGACAAACTTAGTGGAGGAGAACAACAACGTGTGGCAATTGCTGTAGCACTAGCAAATCAGCCTGAAATTATTTTAGCTGATGAGCCAACTGGAAATATAGATGTCGATACTTCAAAGACAGTTTATAATATGCTAACAGAAATGTGTGATAAATATAAAACGACATTGTTAATTGCAACTCATGATCCTGATGCCATTAATTATGTGGATAAAGAGATAAATCTTCCAAAACTAGGCGGAATCAATCTTTAATAATAAAAAAATTGAGATCGATTCAAATATTTATCACATAAAGGTTTTAGGTTCTCTTTTCAATCTAGAGTCCTCTCTTTTAAATCTAAAATAAGTGATTCATTTTTAGCATAGTAAGATAAAAACCTATAATCAAAACGAATTAGATTATGACCTACAATCAATTCTACGTCTTTTAAATCAGCAAAAAGAGTATAAATATTCTCTTCTGCATATATTTTAGTTGAGTCAGTATTGTTCGATAAGTAGCTGAAAACAACTCCAGCAACAGCGACTTCCAGCTTAGTAATGTCTCCTTCTTATCTTATCTAAGAAATATATCAATAAAAACAAAACTAGTGAAATACTTAAAATCCAAGTAGCTGAGATAATTAATGTCCAGACGTTTTGAGCAATACCTATACAATTTCCATACTGGTATGAAACAAAATACATTCTGCCTAGTAGCGTTGCAATGGAAACAAAAAATCTTAAGAGAATTATGGGAAATACATCAGAAATGTGTTTTTTCTTAGTTATGATAGGTATTCTGAAGCTTATAATTGAGATTAAGCTTATTGCAATAAGGAATAAAATTGTTGAATAGTGGACTTTGTATTCTAATCCCCACGCACACCCTATATTTGTAAATGGATAAAAAAACGGTAAAGTATAATAGAACAGTATTACTAGGATAGATAGTAAAATTTCATAAGTGATAAATGAAATTTTCTTCCATGTTTTAGTTAGAAAGATTCTGACATTGTGAAGTTTGAATTTTTCTTTTTTGACAAAATCTTGCTTTATTCCTCGTACAATTAGGAAAATAAAAGGAAGAGCTAAGCAACATGGAACAGTGATGTAGGAATAAATAGAAACCCCTATACGATAACTAATACAGAACTTATCAAACCAGTTAAATAAATAAAAAAGACCTAAGAGACTGAGAATTATATTAACTAAACGTTGATTTAAGAAAAGGTTCTTACTTTTTTCATCTTTAATCTCGTTAAATATAAAGTAAATGAAAATTACAAAAGAGAAAACACAGAGTAAAATAATAAATATAATATCAAAAATAGAGATTTTAGTTGGTACAACAAAAAAACATACTACAGGTGGGACTCTAAGTATAAATTTCAAGAGGAAACTGGATATTAATACTGTTAACATTAACTCAGAAATGTTAGAGAATCCTTTGATTTTCATTGATAGTATTGTTTCCACACCCTTTTTTCATATTAATTATGTTATTCTTCTCTCCATTTTTAAATGATTTTCAGATTCTTAAAATGATAATTAAATGAAATAAACATATACTCTGTTCAAGAACTTATCCAAACTGGAAGCTCATTTCAGTAATTTGTTCATCCCATACAACCCTGAATCATTCTTTAACAAACTCTTAATACTGTATCTCTGCAACATCTTAAATCCTTCTCTTTCAGTTATTCGGAAATGAAGGTTTATTATTTTTTGCTGATTACACTTAAATAATTAAATATTCAAACCAAAAGTATCAACATATGAATAGTTTCCAAAATGATAACATCTATTTAACTTGAAATGGCAGATTTATTATTAGTGCTTTCTCAGGACAATCGTCTTCACATACTCCACAATACCAGCATTCGTCATACTTTTGATAAGGGAGTCCTTCATCATTCAATCTAATGATGTCCATTGGACAACGTTCTACACATTCACCACAGCTTGTACAAAGAGCAGCATCAACGATCAATGGCATTGTTTATACTCCTCCATTTTGTATAGGTACTAGAGATGTTTGTACTTCTCCAGATTTCTCTCCTTTTTCAAGGACAACATGCTTTAGCCAATTCTCATCATCTTTTTTAGGATAATCAGTTCTAAAATGGAACCAACCCCAGCGACTCTCTTTTCGAGAAAGTGATGCATATACTGAAATCTCTGCACTATCTAGTATAAACTGTATTTCTTTGTATTTACTTAGTTCATGATGATCTGTAATTTGAATATTTCTCATTTCTTCCCTAAATCTTGGAAGCCACCACAAAAATCGCTTCAGTTTTGTTGCATTCATAGGAGGTACTGCTTAATCACGCGATTGTTGCGCTCAAGAAAAGAGGATACAAAAATATGAGTCTGGTAGTAGACAGCGCTAACGAAGCTGCTCTAAAGTTATATGAAAAATACAATTTTGTATCAGGATGGAAACGTATAACTCATGCTTGGAAGAAAGAGTGATAATGGAAATTTGTTTTTGATTCATCCAATTTTCTAGATATCCTAATAAGTGTTCTTTCTCTATAATTAATATGTTTCACAAGAAGATAACTCCTTTTTTCATGATGATTATACTTCTAATTCTGTCCATGATGTCATTTAGTTCAATCAGCTCGGCACAATCCTTTAGTTTGGTTAAAGTTGATGACTATAATATTAATGTTGGATACTCAATAGACATTGAAGGTAATTATGCATTTATTGCTGATAATGATGGTATTTCTATTTTCGATATTAGTGATCCAACTAATGTTGTGAATGAACTGAATATCCCATTACCTACTGGAGCTTTTGGGGTAGATGTTTATGATGGATTTTTATATGCTGCTGGTGCATCTTCTGGATTGTACATCATAAATGTGACCGATATCCATGACACTGAGTTCTTAGGGCATCATATTAAATCATCTGTAAGTGTATTTGTTCAAGAAGATCTAGCTTTTGTTTCTAATTATTTTAGCGGAATGACTATCTTTGATGTAAGTAACAAGAGTAATCCAATCGACGAATCTTTT
This sequence comes from Candidatus Heimdallarchaeota archaeon, assembly GCA_030607575.1. GTDB lineage: Archaea > Asgardarchaeota > Heimdallarchaeia > Heimdallarchaeales > Heimdallarchaeaceae > UBA460. The sequence goes on from JAUWJS010000014.1 coordinate 10,594, forward strand.
TACTACATGAGTGGAGCTATCTGGGCAACAGTTGCAAAGGGAGATGTAGCATATATTGCTAATCCAAATCTTGGTATAGAAGTGTTGAATGTCACTAATCCTACTACACCAAATAGAATAATGATTCTATCTTCAGCAGCTGGTGCAACTCATCTTTCAATTCAAGAAAACAAATTATATGTTGGAAAACATGGAAATGGTCTGAATGTATTTGATGTTTCTACACCATCTTCTCCTTCGTTAATTGGAAGTTTTGATGATAATGATGGAGGAGAAGAGCTTGGGTTGAGAGGAAATGATACTTACTTAGCTGTAGCTGACAATTTTGGTATTGAACTATTTGATATAGTAGATTTGCCTACACTTACCAAACTAGCAGAATATAGAAACAATGTAGGGGCAGCTCATGATGTGGAAATGAAAGAAAATTATATTTATGCTGTAGATGGTGAAACAGGTTTCTTTGTATTAAGAATAGATGTTCATCCAGGAACTTCACCCTCAGCAACAGAAACAAATTATCCTTTGTTTATTTGTATTTCTCTACTGATAGTTATTGCTAAGAGTGTGAATAAAAAACTGAGAAAAAATTAGTGATTCACTATTTAACTAAAAATGGTAAATCTATTGCTAAAGCTTCCTCAGGACAATCGTCTTCACAAACTCTCAGTACCAACATTCATCATATTTTTTGTATAAAAATCTTAAATTTCTGCTTCAATCTTAGTTCTACTATCTTCATATATAGGTAGTAAACTTCCTCCTATTAATTCATATAATCTTATTATGACTGAACTCCCATCATCTGTTATTTTATAGAGAACTTTGCTTGGTTTTTCTGCTAGATAATAAGTAGTTACTAGTTGATTATCTGATAATCTTTGTAAGTGCCTATATGCAGAAGCTAATGGGATTTTGAGTGATTTTTGTATTGCTCGAACTGAAGCTATAGCTGGTTGTTGTTGAATCAAGAACATCAAACAGAGTAATCCATCAATTCCTATAATTCTAGTTGTTTTAATCAATTCCTCATTTTCTTCAAAGAAATTACCATTGACTTGTTTCTCTGAAAGAATAACTGTGGAAATTTCTTCACTCTTAAGCTCAATTGCCGTATCTATGAGAATCTTGCTTTCCGATAGAACCTGAGTCAGTTGATTACGTAATTCTTTCCAATCAGTAATTTTTTTCTCAGGTTGATCTTTTGCTCGTTTCTTTAATAAGATAATAGTAAATCTTAGACTTAATGCAGTTGCCAAGATAAGTCCTGTAATAAATGCAAGAATTTCTCCTTTGAAGACAACTAAAACAATAACAGAGATACAGGCGAGAAGATAAGGCATATAAATACTGTAGATACTTCTCATCTGAATGGTTTTAATTTTAGATGAAAACTGCTTGAAATTCATATTTCTTCTCCTCCTCTGAAATATCTCAATTCAAAGTCTAAATTATAATTCCAGTAACTGGTAATCGGTATCCCTAAATAGCGTGTAATGTTGGAATAAAAGCCTACATTACCGAGAATTTCTGTACCTTCAAAATATGCATTTACTTCTTGTAATTTACTGCTTCCAGCTCTTAATATGTAAGTAGTAGAGGAGAAGAACCTCTGATTGTAATTGGTAGTGGTAAATGTATCTTTATCATTTCTTGCAAAATCGAATATGATGAGTTCAGAATTTTTGCTATACCAGTTCAGTGCTTCTCTTGACCTCTTGGTTGAGAACAGAAAGATATTCCTCCAATGAATATAACTTGTTGTTGTATTACCATCATCTGTAGTAAACGTTAAACCAACCGCTAGTGAAGGATTAAAAAATGGAGTAGGACCAATTCCATAGAGTCGACTCAACTGAAACCTACTACTTGTATTCAAAAATGTTATATCTGCCCATGTTCCTGATTCATAAATTTCATTGATTTGAAAATCAAATTGCAACTGGGATGTTGTATTTCCTTCAAATAACTTGATATTAATTACGAATGTTAATATCTCTTCAAATTCATAGGTTTTTCCTTCTTCTATTTTATCAGTATCTAGAATAGGATTCAAATAAATACCTGCGGTAACATTATAATTTTCAAAAGAAGAAAGATTATAATCAAATGAATAATTTTTTATTGTTAATTGAATAACATCTCCTTCTTTCAAACCTATTTTTGGCGGTCTGGAGTTAATACTTAATGGAGTAGAGTAGAAAATAATAGGTGTTAATATTATTCCAACTAATAGTATAAGTTCAAAGTATCTCAGAGCTTTTCTAATTTTCATTTCAATAAACATAATCTCTGATACATTTTTAAATCATTTTCAGATTCTCAAATTGATAAATTCACTTTACTTGAAATGGTAAATCAATAATTAGTGCATTCTCAGGGCAATCTTCCTCACATACGCCACAATACCAGCATTCATCATATTTCTTGTACGGGAATCCATCATCATTCAATCTTATGATATCCATTGTACAACGATCTACACACACTCCACAACTAGTACATAGATCTTCATCAACAATAAGGGGCATTAATGTTCTCCTCCATTTTCAATATCAACTAGAAGCGTTTGTACTTCTCCTGATTTCAATCCTTTTTCAAGAACAACATGCTTTAACCAATTCGCATCATCTTTTTCAGGATAATCAGTTCTATGATGGAACCATCCCCAACGACTTTCTTCACGTGCAAGTGATGCGTGTACAGAAAGTTCTGCACTATCTAGAATAAACTGTATTTCTTCGTATCTACTTAGTTCATGATGATCTGTAACCTGAATATCTTTCATATCATCTCTAAACCTTGGAAGCCACCACAAGAATCGCTTCAGTTTTATTTCGTTCTTAGGAGGTATTGCATAATCACTTATTGTTCTTCTAACTTTGTATTCAAAATCTTGAACAGATATTGAACCGCTTTTGTTATTATCCATAACATTGAGAAGACGCTGCTCTTCATTTTTGATTAGATTTTGGTCAACTTCACCAAGATCATTGTTACTAGCAAATTTTACTGCTTCTTCTGCTGCCACTTCACCAAAAACAAATGCTCCAGTAAGATGTTGTAATGGTACGCAAGCAACATCACCTGCTGCATAGAGTCCCTTAAGTGTAGTTTCAGTTTTCTCATTGACTACGATGCCAGTTAAGCCATGACCACCACAGAGTTGATACTCTGTTTCTCCCAACTCAATCAGACCTTCTCTGAAATCAATTCCACGATTTTCCCAAAATTTCTTCTGAATTGGTCGTTCAGTTGTAAATAGTATCCTCTCAATATCTTGTATTCGTTCTTCGGGAAGATGATTCATCTTAATGAAAATAGGACCTTTGCCTTCTCGAAGCTCCTTTAACATATTTTGAGTAGAAACATATTCCAAATCAATGGTTTCACCAAGAGCATTAACAACCTCTGCTCCTCTTGTTAAAGTGATATAAAGTAAAGGACAATTAATGTCTTTTATGAGAGGAGAACATTGAGTGAACTCAAATCCAGTTAATTGAGCTCCAGCTCTATATGCTAAGGAATACCCATCTCCTGCGTTTCCAGGATAGTCAAATGTTCCATAAAGATATCCAGAATTTGGAAGCGAGAACCTAGCACAACCACCATTAGCTAAAATAGTTGCTTTTGCTTTACAAACAACAAATTCTCCGGTTCTGATATTAAAGCCCATAGCTCCGTAGACTTGCTCTCCATCAGTCAAGAGCCTTGTAACTATAGTTCGATTGACAACTCTCACACCTGCTTCTTTGACCTTCTCAGCTAAAACCAATTTAAGCTCAGGAGAATCCATTTCTAGTAGAAAACTACCTTTAGCATGAACTTGTAATGAAATATATTTATTCTCATCATCACGTGGAAAACGAATCCCCCAACCTTCTAGACGTTTTAGAATCGAGTAACTTCTCTCTGCCATAACATAGCTAGGTTTGTAATCTACAATTCCTTCTGTAGCAATACGAGCTGATTTCATGTATAACTCTGGTGTAGTAATTCCAGGTAGTACAACAATATTCAGTGCGTCCATACCCAGAGCAATAGATCCACTACGACTTATTTCACCTTTTTCTAAAACTGTTACATCAATTTCTGGATTCTGTTCCTTTGCAACGATTGCTGCCATTGCACCTGCGCTTCCTCCTCCAATAACTAGAACATCTGTTTCCAAAATCATCTTATACACAACTAGCTCTCAATTTGTCTAACTACATTTATCTGTTGTGCAAATCAGTATGATTCTAAAATAAAGAATTAGAGATTTATCTCATTTTCTTGATTTAAATTTTTTAAGTTAAAATTAAAAGAGTGAAGTAAATTCACTTATTAATCTCTTTAATAGCCATAAAACATTGAATTATAAGAAGCTCTTACTCGAGATTTTCTGATGTTTTTATGTTTTATATGGCTGTTTCTTCTACGTTGTTCAGTATGATTCCTACTTAGTTTTGATTTAGGTTCATAGAAGCGATAACCTAAACCGGGAATCTTCTTTTTATTTTGTGTTGCCATATTTATCACAAGTATCAATATTATACAAACGTATTAATTTTTATGCGACGTACGACGCGTATTTAAAAAGGATTATAAATTATAAGAGATAAAATATCTTATGTTAAAGAGTAAAATTGCTATTAGTACCGAACACTATTACTCTTGTGAAGTCTCAAAGAAACTCCCTGTCAGAATTTCTGTCATAGCAGTAAATGGACCTGAAGGTTTGGGATTTGTTGAAGCTTTAGATCATAAAACTGAAACTCTTGATAAGTTTGTGAAGCTAATGAAAAAGTCTGATCAAATTAGTAAGTTTAGTGTCACCCACAAGACCCCTACAATGTACTGGAATAAAAGTAGGCATAAGTTAGATTATCCCTCTATCCACGATTCTATCCTAGAAAGTGGAAGTATGACAATTTTACCCATTATAATAGAAAATGGTGTACAATATCATAATATACTCTCTCCCAGTGCAGATAGTTTTAGAAAATTATTATCATATTTACAAGAAAGATTTGCAGATGTTAACATTAGAGCATTGTCATCTAAACCAACTGAAACTTTACAGGATTTCTTGACAGATAAACAATATGAAACATTGATGCTTGCTCATAGAAAGGGATACTATAAAATTCCGAGGAAAATCACTCTTGAAGAGATAGGGGAAGAATTAGGAATTAAAAGAGTTGCATGTCAGGAAAGAATACGAAGAGCGGAACAAAAAATAATCGATTACTATGTAAGAGATAGTTTGTTCAATGACTTTGGATTCCAATGATCTTTGAGACGAATTTAGAAAAAACAGTTTAACTAATAATTCTAGGAATCTATCTAGTCTTTAGTAAATGAAAAAATGAAAAAAGAAAGAAGAGAATAACTAATTTCTTCTTTTAGTAGCAAAAAGGATGCATATCCCAATTGAGAAAATAATCGGTAGAACTGCTAATGTTGAGTTAAATTCTGAAATTACAACATTTACAGTTACAAAAACTGTGTCTTTTCCAATGTTACCGACTTTGTCAATCAATACCAAAGTGTAATTATGAATACCAGATTCCAACCCATCAGTGGAAATCCATATTTGGCTATCATCTGGAGTTATCATTCCAGGAACAGGTGTATCATTAAGATATATAGCAAAGTAAGCTGGATTATTCTCAAATATATCCCAAGTAACATTATGACCAGTTTCTCCTTCATTGAAATCAAAATCTGATTCACCTACAACGACGGGATTGGTTGTATCTATTGTGAAACTCCAAATACTTGACCAATTACCTGGATCACCTGCGGAATCTATTGCTAATATCCTCCAGTAGTATGTGTCGTCTGGAAGTTCTGGTGTTTGGTAATCTGTAGCTGAACCCAAAAGAGATGCATTAACAATTTGAGCTATGAAATTCGAAGCATCATTTATTTGTAGAATATAACTATCCGCTCCTATAACCGGATCCCAAGTTAAAGTTGTAGTGTTGTCAGAAGTGTGCGTACCATCAGTTGGCGTAAGTATATTGGGACTATCAGGCTCGGAGGTATAAGATAAAGTTAATTCCGAAACCCATGTTGCATTAACAAGATTGAGACAGACTAATAGTAATTGAAACCTCAAATCTTTTCCTGGATTATCTATTCTTGTTTCCACTCCGTTGGTTACATACGTCCAGTTTCCTCCACCATTTGAAGAAACATACATCCCTATTGCCATTCCGCCCCAAAGAGTTGAGAAATTGTTCAATAACAAAGTAGCTTTAGTGATAAATACATCATCTGTAATAGAAACAACATTAGTAGATTGAACATAAACAGGTGTTACATAACCTGTATGATCCAATACCAGAAATCCACCCATATAATCTGAAACATACACCATCCTATCTTTTACAAACAGACCTTCTGGCCAATTCCATGTGTCATAAGATCCTATTAAAGTAAGATCTGATGGGTCAGTTGCATCTATCACAACGACTCCAGATGTTTGATCTGTGATGTAAACTTTCTTCTCTTCAAATTTAGCATCTTTTACATAATCACCTGAATTGTAAGTATCTAGAATAGTTGGATCTGTTGGATCTGCTATGTCTATTGTAAGTAATCCAGCCCATCCATCTGCAACATATGCTATGTTTCCATCAACAGATAAATCATAAGCGTTACTTGATAATGAAATATTCCCTTGGTATATAGGTATATATGGATTTGCAACATTATAAACAAAAAACTTGCTAAAGTAGTCGGCAATACAAAGATAATCACCTTCGACATAGACACCATAAACATACCCTCCTGTGTCTATAGCAGTTACATTAGTAGGACTTGCAGGATTGTTAACATTAATAATTTGCACTCCTCCATCTTCATCTGCAACGTAACAGTATATACCCTTTACATAAACATCTCTAGGATGATCAATTGTATAATAAGCGGTTAAATTTGAAGGACTAGCAGGATTAGAAACATCAACTATCTGCAAACCCCAATGTCTTGTAGTTACATAACAAACAGAACCATCTACGTAAACACCTGTTGGTGTTCCAGCCCCACCACCAATAGTATAATTACTTACACTGGTTGGATTTGTTGGGTCACTGATGTCGAGTATTGACAAACCTCCATGGTACTCAGCTACATATGCATAGTCTCCTTTTACAAAGACATCAACTGGGTCACTTGTGGTGTTATAAATTCCTTTAAGCTCAGGATCTGGTTTATCAGGACTTCTTGCTAATCCTGTTCCCCAACCAATAGCATCGGTGTTAGCAGCATCAAGGTATGTTGTTGTAGAGAAATTTTCTACGAAAACACCAGTAGCTGCTTGTACTTCTGATAGGTTATTTGGTGCAAAACTAAGAACTGAACAAAATAGAATCAATAAAATTGTCATTTTTGTGTATCGATTTTTCATAACTCATCTTCCTTTGATAAAGAAAGCATGTGCTTAAGTAAGATAAAAGTTTTATGCAGACAAAATACAGTATTTCTCGATTTTGGACAGTTTTGAGACACTTATAAGTGTAAACCACAAATTGTAAGAAACGTTTTATTAATGCGGATGTCCCTATCAAAGTGTGAAATCCAGAAAACATCTTTACTGTATGTCTTTCGTTTTTGTTATCATTGTCATAGCTATGCAACCCTTTGTTTCTGAAGGAATGGAACAAAACCTTGGAGAAACTCATGTCTCCTCATCATGTACTATATTCACAGCTACTATCGGAGATACAGTTTACTTTGGAAATAATGAAGATTATAAATTGAATAACGCATATAGATGGTATATTCCAGCTCAGAATGTTTCAACAACATATTTTGGTGATAAAGAGATTTATGGTGCAGTATTCTTTGGCTTTGATAATAACAATTACACAGAAGTTGATGGATGGGAACAAGGAGGAATGAATGAATATGGATTATGTTATGATGCCAATGGCCTTCCTGATATTAACCTGGATCTAAATCCAAGTGCTTCATACCCATATACTCCAAATGCATTAGCTCAAGTATTATGGGATTGTAAAGACGTTGAGGATGTAATTGCTTGGTTTCAGAATCATAAATGGGAAGGTTATCTGGGGGGACAATTCCATTATGCAGATAGTTCTGGAAATGCTGTAGTTGTAGGTGTTAATTCAACAGGTCAATGGATATTTACTGAAATTGAATCCACCTTTCTTGTTTCAACTAATTTCAATGTAGCTAATACTTCACATGGGTATTATCCTTGTTCTAGATATGATACAGCTACCCAAATGCTTGGAGAAATAAGTACTGAAGAAAATCTTAATGTTTCTCAATGTGCAAATATACTTTATGCAGTCCATCAAGAGGGAATGTATGCTACCAAATATAGTAACATCTGCGATCCTGTTAATCTTGAGTTTTACTTTAACTCTGGTGATGAATTCTCGATTAGTGAAAAATTCAATCTAACAGACAAACTTGCTGAAACGGAATCTTATGAACAGGAAAGCAGTTTCTTGGGAGTTACTGGCATTCATGGAGGAGATGTTTTAGTAATAACTGAGAAGATAGATATTCAATTTGAAACACCAACAAGTTCTACTTCAGAGACTACTGGAATAACTCTACTTATCAGTGTTTTAGGTATGTCATTGAGTGTTTTAGTATATGATATAATTAGAAGAAGGAAAAAATGATGGGAAACTAATTATTCATTATGTAATTTTAAATACTTCATCCCCTGGACGAACTCTTTTTGGTGTTTTAATACCCACCTGATGACCTTTTTTTACTGTTTCAACTTCTTTTCCTTCTATTTGCATTGATGTTACTTTCATCGTAAAATCAGTTGTAGCACCCTGAAAATGTAGCTCATCTCCCATGTTTATCTCTCCCTCTACTTCTAAAGCAGCAACACTAGGTTGTACAAAGAATTTGAATACAGCACCAACCTTCTTTTGACTCATATCATCACCAATATCATATAGGTTGTTTTGTTTCTTAAAGCTTTTCGGGAGAAAATCTTGCTCTCTCAATTATCTTCTTACAGTAGATTTGTAACTGTCTCATCGATGAGACATGTAGCATTTTCGGTTAGTGTTGTAGCCTATGATGATTTAGAAATCGAATGTGAAAATATTGTTCTTAAGATAAAAAAAGAAAAAGAGAGGAAAATTAACCACTTTAGTCTAATTTCAATTCATATCTGTAGTTTGGGGAGAACTCTATTTTCATATCAGAATACAGTTTCTCTCTTTCTTCATCGACTAATTGATGATAAATCTCATCATAACCTTTTTCTTTTGCTTTATTGACCATAAAATCAAATACATCTTTCAGAACATATTCATGTTCTTCATTAAAAATGGGTATTGAAGATAAGAAAGATCTTTTTGGTTGATCAGCTTTATAGAGTAAACCATATGATAAAACTTCATCCTTTTTAGCTATTACACAAGATATGGTTAAATCTCTTTCTCGGAACATTTTCATTGTTTCATCAAAGTTTGCTTCCTCAACTTCTTTTCTAGCTTTCAGATAGACTTTCTTAAATAAACTCAAGTCTTTATCTTCATTGAGATCAATCTCTTTGAAGTACTCAGGTTGTTTATATTTAGGATTAGAAAACTTCGATACTGAAAGAATAACTCTTCTCCCAATTGCTTCTTTCTGTTCAAATCCCCATTTTTTCAGTAAATCAGGAATATATCCATTTTCTGGTCTATTATATGCATAGATTGCCTGTGCTCCCATAGATTTGAGGAGTCCAATGGTTTTGTCACGTAGTTTTTCTTCTACTTCCTCATATCCCTTTCTTATGAAAGGAAAATGAAGAGATCCCCATTGAACACCATCAACTTCAGCTTCAAGAGCACTGCTGAGAAACGCAACTAATTTATCCCCATCATAAAGGAAATGACGGGTTTCTGGAGTAAAGTTCTCATTGTTATTATATGCTTGTTTCAATTGTTCCATAGTTGGATACCAAGGATCTTGTGGCCAATCATTTACTACTTCTTCTCAGTTAATGCTATGATTTACGATGTGCTTAGTGAATTAGGATTAGCATTATTCTTTGGAGGTTTAATCTCTGCTTTAATTGGAGCTGTATCAAAGAATAATGCTACAATATTCAAGATTGGTGCAATCCTTGCTGGTTTATTAGCTATACTTCCAATATTAGCTATTTTCATAGTCAACGATTATGTTTTTTTCTCTATGTCTATTGGGTTTTATACTTATGTTATAGGAGCTATTCTTTGTTTCATAGCTGGAATCATGTTCAAATCTCCTAGTAAAATACAGAGACAAATTATTCAACAACAATATATTCAACAACCTATGCAATATCAACCAAACCAACCTCAAATTTTCTTGCAATATCCTAGGGAGAATCCTCAACCTTTAACACAGCAACCTCAAACTCATGAAAAAACTATTTACTGTCCTCATTGTAGAGAGATGAATACTAAGGATGCTAAATTTTGTATGGGTTGTGGTCAAAAAATAGATTAAAAAATCACTTCATTTTAATTATATTTGTTATCATGTTTATTCTGCATTTATTTAGGTTATAAATCTGATCAAATATGAAATTTGTAAAGGGGGAGATGATTATGCTAGATATATAGGAACTCTGAGTTCAGGATTCTTGGAAGGTATAAAAAGAAAAGAAGTAGTAGGATAGGAATCGTGGAGAGAGAGATTATTCGAGCAGGAGGCAAGAGAAAAGAGGATACCTCTGTCAAAATGTCCAGTTAATTTTACTATTAAGGCAGAAGCCTAATGTAATAAATTTTCTGAGCTTAGAGAAAATATCAACAACTTCTTTGGAAGCCATTTTGGGGTATTCATTGGGTTTTTCTATTACATAATCTATTATAGCACTCATTTAAGCAAATTTGTACGTACTAGATTTCTTCTCATCAAGAAGAACAGATTCTACTCCCATCAGAACTTCCATAAACAGAGAAGATTCGTCTACGAATAAAAATATGCTGCTGAAACGACCATTTACGTAATAATTAACTTGATTTATACAATTTTTGTTTTTATGACACAGATTTAAAAAATGAATAGCGAATAACTACGAAATACGATTATTTGGAGGATCTTAATTATGTATAAGCACAGAAAATTGATTATAAGTTGATTAAGCATCTTGTTATCGTTTTGATAGTCAATCCATTAAGTGTGAAGCAAACATCAGTTATCCCTGAAATTATCTTTTTAATCTGCTCTTCTGTTCTTCCTTCCTATATTTGCGCTTGAACTACTAGCATTTTAAATCGTCTCAAATATTCAATTCACATTTATCTAATTATAGTGTAGTCATTAATTTTCTTGTTTTGCATTAGTTTTTCGCTCTTTAAGCTTGTGTAAATTAATCAAATAACCTAGGAAGTCTCCAAGAGCTGTAGCAGCAAGTATTATTGCTAATATAAAAGGGGCATGAGTAAAAACATCTTGATCTACTTGTCCCAATCCAAGGAACATCAATAGAACTGATATTCCCAATGCTAAAAAGGGAAAAATAATCATTATTATTTTTACATCTTTTCTAGATAATAAAAAACCACATGCTATACCTCCAAGTAAAGGTCCTGCTATATCTCCAATCACAAGATACAAGAAAAAATCGTCGTAAAAAGCAAAGAAGAAGATAATCACGAACATACATCCAGAAACAATGGAGAGAGAATTGAAAATTGCTCTAGAAGATACCATTTTTTTCACTACATTAATCGTCAAAACATGTTGGAAAAAGTATTTAAAGATTTATGAAAGGGAAAAAACCCCCATAATTAGCTAAACATCACATGAATAAACTATTGAAAGACAACAAAATGTACAAAAGGTCATCTCATAAGGAAGTTCAATAGCTTTGGGAAGCAATAATAGCTTGAATCAGCATTGTCTTCTTTGTATCTTTCTATAGCTGGAAATTTATGTGTACAAAACAACAAAGTATTTTGAGATAAGAAATTGCAAATGAAATGCTATTCCCCTTTAATCTCTTTAAGAAACTTATTAATTCGTTTCCTTAAAGTTTCTTCTTTTTTTGCTGATTCAATTAATGCATTTATTTCTTTTTTCTTTGAATATGAAAGTTTAGCATATCTTTCTTTCAATTTTTCACTTTTATTTAGTTCTCTTAAGAGATTTTCATGAGGAACAATTTCTCGCTTTTATTTCTCTAAGAAGTTACGGTCGAATGAAGCTTTTGACAAAAAAACATCCTATTTATACTATCGATTCAGCCCTTTCAAGAGGATTAGTAATAATTGGTCTCATCTTCTTTAGTTTAGGAATGTTTAGTGTTTCGAAATTTATAAAGGAGGAGGGGATTAGACCATATTAGAAGGTATGTGTGTCAAAGTCTTTTCTAAGCACGTTAAACGGTTGAAATAAAGGAATGCATTTTTACAATTATATTCCTAGTAGTTTTTTGGCATTGTTACCTAAGATTGCATTTTTCTCCTCCTCGGTAAAAGGTTGGACGCCCATTTGTTTTAAAGGGTGGGGTACTTCTAGATTCTTGATTCCTTGTACCCATTCTAATTGAGACAGTATATGGGTGAACAGGGGCCAATCTGAACCGAACAATATTTTCTCTATACCGCACGTCATTCTTGCTTTTTGTAACATTTGTACGAAAACTCCTGGAACATGTTTAAACACCGATTCCCAAGCAGAGATGTCTAGATACACGTTTGGATTCTTCGCTGCAACTGCAAACGCTTGGTCGGTGAATGGATCACCCATATGAGCCATGATGAAATTAATATTTGGAAAATCAACTGCTACTGTGTCAATATAGATTGGTTGACAATATTTTAGATAAGTATGCTGTGGTCCTAAACCAGTATGTGCGAGTATGGGGACGTTAAATTCTTCAACTTTCCTGTAAAAATCATAATACTCCTTAGAATCCGGGTAAAATCCCGTTAATGTCCAAAATTTTACCCCCTTGAGACCTAATTCCTCAACACATCTTTCAAGCTCTACGATTGCTTCAACACCTCTTCGAGGGTCAATCCCTGCAAATCCGATAATCTTGTCAGAATAGTTCTCGACAATATCTGCAACGTAATCATTATAAACTTTAAAATCCAACTTACTTCGGAATTTCAAGTAGCCATCTACAGCGAGAATCACCGTTTTATCGATACCTGCTTCATCCATTTCTTCCACTAAGCGCTCCACAGAGCCATTGAGAATTAATTGGGGATCAGGGCATCTAAAACTTCTAATCATACTTTCCATAAGTTTCTTGAAATCGCCATCGATGATGGTTTCATCCCATATGTGACAGTGAATATCAATTATCATTTTCTTTCCTCAAAATTTTTTGATTCAGATAGTAAACAAACAAATGAATGATATTTTTTAAGTATTTCTCTGATTAGTACTAATCGTTTGACTGGATCTTGTCTATATTCAGTTTGACTGATACCTAAATCAACCAAATGACTATGCTTGGGGAGTGGAATCGACCCTCCTAAAAATCTTCCATTCCCTTTGTAGTCATATACAGCAATTCCCTTAAGTAGAAAAGTGTGTAAAACATAAGCAGGAATGTTTTTTTTCCCCCAACAATTGACATACTTGATATTTTCTAAGTTTATAAAGCTAGTTCTGTTATTCTCTCTTAACACAAGTTTGTTTCCTTTTATTCTTACCGATATATTTAGGTTAATATCTATCTCTATTTTCATAGTATTCTCTATTAATTGAATCGCTATATAAATGTGGGATAATTTTCTACATGTCTAATTTTTTGTAGTAAGATTTTTTTTACAATTCAAGTCGTATCTACAAAACGACTTACATTTATATGTCGAATGTTTGAAACGACTTCATTAAAAGAGGTCGTGTCTTGTATGCGATTTTTAATATAAATTGCAGTTAAAAGAGCTGGAGACTCTATTTATTATTCTAATAGATTTAGACAAATTTTTCTAGTCGAAATAGATCAGCGACTATGTTATTTTCAAATCATACTTCAGTTCTTAAACTTCTAGAAACATTTTCCCACTTTTATTTCTCTAAGAAGTTCGTGGTCGAATGAAACTTTCGACAAAAAACCACCCTATTTATAGTATCGATTCAACCTCTCTTGAAGATATTTTCAAAAATAGCAGAAATAGGTTCAGTTAGCTGTATTCATGCAGAAAATGATTCTATAATAAGTGATGAAATTAATAGATTGACATCAATGGGTAAATGTGATTTTCAAGCTCATACTGATTCTCGACCAGCCATAGCAGAAGATGAAGCTTGTCTGCGAGCTATGACGCTAGCAAATCATGCTAAAGCAAAATTAAATCTAGTACATATGAGTTCAAAAAATGCTTTTGCTTTTATTAAATTAGCTAAACAGAGAGGATGGAATGTAACCTGTGAAGTTACTCCTCATCATCTATTCTTGACTTCAGATGATACAGCAGAATTAGGTTCATGGGCAAAATCTGATCCCCCTATAAGGTCTAAGGATCATATGGAAGCTGCCTGGATAGCATTAAATGAGGGTACTATAGATATGGTAGCTTCTGATCATTCACCTTACAGTGTAGATGAAAAGGATTTTAGAAATAAGGAGAATGGAATTTTTGGTGTTGGATCAGGTACTCCAGGCTTGGAAACAATGATTCCTTTGTTATTAGATGCTGTTAATAAGAGGAGGTTATCTTTGAAAAGATATGTAGAAGTAACTTCATCAAATCCTGCAAAAAGATTTGGATTATACCCTAAAAAAGGAACAATTTCCTTAAATGCAGATGCTGATTTAAAAGTCGTTGATATGAAAAGAGAATATACTCTGAAAAATGAAAACATGTTCACAAAACAAAAAATAACAATTTTCGATGGGTGGAAACTACAAGGAAAAATAGAAAAGACAATTATCAGAGGAAAAATTGTTTACGAAGAGGGACATTTCCTTACTAGAAGCGGGAGCGGGATTTTTATAACTCCTCATTATGTCAAATAGAAATAATAATTCATATTTTCTTTCCTTAAGAGGAAACTATACTTGAATTGCTCGATTAATTTTTATACAAGCTAAAAGAAGATAATATATATGATTAATATTAAGAATCTTATCAAGAACAATTATTCAGAACTCATCTTGTTCAGCATAATTTTCTTGTTTTTCATGCAAATGCTTTCGGATTTAGCTGAAAGAATTTATGACTATGCTTTACTCGGATTGAAACCTACTTTGCATATTCTTGCATTATTATTCTTGTTTTCCTCTATAGCACTGCTCTTCTTTAGAAAGCCAATTTCAGATATAACTTTGTTTATTTTAGGAGAGCTAATCATTGTAACTAGATTAATTGAGCCATTACTCAAAGGAGAAGGTCTACTTATACTAGCTGGAATATCTGTTAGTGGTTTCCTTATTTTCTTTCCAGCAATTTTCACGAGAAGTAAGAACAAAGAACAACAAACTGGGATAACATTAGGAGTCTCATTAGCAATAGCTGTTGCATTATCTGTATTATTCAGAACAGTTAACTCCACACTAGATGTTTCAGTATACAGGTGGTATCAGATTATTGGTTGGGTACTAGGAATACTAGCATCACTTATGCTAGTTGGAATGCTATTAAGAAGTGAAAAGCCAGCTCAGATAAAATCAAAAGATGAAGAAAGCCCTGCAAAATTCGGTAGGATTCTTCTTTTAACTCTTGGTTTGTTGAGTGTTTTCATAATAATATGGTTTACATTCATAAGCCCGACAGTGATTTCGAGATGGACTGAAGGCAACTATATTGGTATTGTTATTGGCGTTTTAGTGATGTTAACTTTGTTTATCGTGGGAATGATTTTAAAACCAGACTTAATGAACTTAATCAAATCGTGGATGCTCTGGTCTTGGAATGGACTTTTCGCACTCTCTCTAACTTTTACTGTTATGATACATCAAATAATACCTGCATATGGCTTGTTCTTCCCTGATAATCCTGCTGCATACCCAATTGTTGCATTCCCAACGTCCTGGTTTTATCATATTCCTTTAGTCATAATGATTCTACTTTCTCCTATAATTTACATAGATTTTATTCTTTTATCAAGAGAATTACTAAAAATGAAGCCAAAACCAGCAAAAGTAGGAGGAGGTTTTACTTTAGGTGCAGGATTGTATCTTCTAATAATGATTTTTATGCAAGTATTACCTAACGTATGGGGATATCTTAGACCAATTAGCACTGGGTTCAGAGATTTATACTGGTTAGCATTTCTAATTCCAGGATTATTCATTACTATACCTATCATCCTATTCAAGAAAGATACCATGAAATTTGTAAAAACAGCTAGAGAACTTAAATCGAAATCCATAATTCTTACGATTTTAGGATTGATATTTCTAGGGACAGTTGTAGGAGCTCTTGTTACAAGTCCTCATCCAGGCACACCAGATGAAGAGAAAACTTCTCTAATAATCATGACTTTCAATATTAGGGAAGGTGTAAACAACACTGGTGAAAAGAACTATGATGGACAACTGGAACTGATAAGAAGTGTTAACCCTGATATTATTGCTTTACAAGAATGCGATCCTGCAAGAATTGGTGGAGGTAATTCAGATGTTGTTAGATATTTTGCGAATAAATTAAATATGTATTCTTACCGAGGGCCTAAAACAGTTGTAAATACATATGGTACTGCTATCCTGTCCAAATATCCAATTACTAGTGTTGCAGCTTTCTTTATGTTTAGTACTCATCAACAGATAGGAACAACACAAGCACAGATTAGATTCAATTCAACTCTATCCTTCAATGTCTTCTCAAACCATCCTGCTGCTAGAACTCCAGAAGCAAAAGTTTACCAAATTGAACAAATTCTAAGCCGAACAGTAGGTCTAGATAACGTTTTACTCATGGGTGATTTCAATTTTAGACCTTACTCAGAATCATATAACATAACTGTAGCTACATTAAACGATTCTTGGGAGCAAAGATGGTTATCAGTAGCAGCAACTAGAATCGATCATATTTTCCTGAGTCCAGGATTGACTGTTCTTGATGCTGTTTATATAGAAAAGGGTCAATCTGATCATCCTGCATATTGGGTTGAAATTCAACTGTAAAAGTACTCTTTTCAACTTTTTTTCTTTATTTCCTTCCTTACTAAAATTTTTGTACACATGTCGAAAAAGAAAAAAGAGAATTCCAAATAAATAACAATTTATCTTTCTTTTATTTTTTCCTTTTTTAAGATGTTAGCAG
>JAUWJS010000006.1 GCA_030607575.1 Candidatus Heimdallarchaeota archaeon
ATCTACTCAAAATGGCATGAAACAATCGATCGATGGGGTTATGAGAAACCTTAGAAAAGATAAAAAGAAAAAGACTTCATAAACACACAATGTCTTTTGGTGTATTTGAAAGCCTTATTACTCCCTCTTTTATCACAATACAATCATCTTCTAGACGTACGCCAAATTCACCAGCAAAGTATAAACCTGGTTCTACAGTAATTACTGAATTCTCTAGTAAGTTTTGAGCTGGTCTCTCAGGATAAGACTTTCTAATGCCTACGCCAATATCATGAGTCTCAATACCAATCGGATGTCCTGTAGAATGAATGTATAACTTCTCATGGTCATAACCAAATTCTTCAAATTTATCTCTTACAGCTAATTCAACGATATCTGAAGGAATTCCTGCTTTGATTTTAGTATAAGCCGCTTCCTTTGCTTCATGAACGGCTTCATAAGCTCTAAGAACTTCTTCGTTAGGATTGCTACCTATCCAGTATGTATGTGTAATATCAGAATTGGACATATCATAAGCAACTCCATAATCTATTAGAAGAACTTGATTTTCTTTGATTTTACCAGTTCCTGCTTTATGATGAGGTATAGCTGCATTGGATCCTGAGGCCACTATAGGTTCAAAGGCTACTCCACCTCTTTTATTACACTCAAATTCAATTATTGCTGCTAATTCCTTTTCTATCATGCCTGGTTTAATTAATGGTTCAACAACATCTTCCATCAATTCTTCTGCAAGTTTAGCTGAAATTTTATGATTTTCAATTTCTTTCTTGGTTTTGACAGCTCTCACATCATAGATGATCTCATTAGCTGAAATATAATTCAGATTTTTATTCTGATTAGTTAGAGCTTTGAATGCCCCACTTGTTAAAATATCGTAATTTAGTTTCACAAACACTTCTTTCTCTTCAACAAAATTAAGTGCAATTGTTGAGTTATCTGAAATATCTTTGAATAGTTTACTTACCAATTCTGTAAATTCATTCCCTTGTTTGTATGCTTTAATATTATATATTTTTTCATCCACAAGCATTTCTTCCATTCTAGATGTGATGACAGTGGGTTTTCCTGTTTTTGGAATAAGAGTAAGAGTGGCTGAAGAAATCCATTTTTCATGTAAATATTTTTGATGAATATCATGGGAATGATGGCAGAAAATTATCCATCCATCAACATTATGTTTATCTAAAATCGCTTGAATTCTGTCTACTTTTTCATTCAAAATCTACACATTCCTTAATTATATGTCTTATGTTTTCTGGAATAGAATTATTCTCCATTATTTCTAACAAATCCTTAAATTTGTCTATATCTCTGTAAACATCCTTACTTTCTAAAATCTCAAAAGATATGGCTTCTTTTTCAAAAACTTCTCTAAATCTTATGGCTGAATTCTTTCCAAAGACCAATGGAAAAGAGTTATTCTTATTGAAAGTTAATATGCTTGTTCCATTATCAGGTGTTGGACCAAGTAATATTTTTTTCTCGATTTTGTGTCTTTGAAGAATTTCCATAATTTCTTCAGATTTAATTAATGGTAAATCAGCCATAACTATTATGATTATATCCTCTTTTATTTCATTGAAAGCATTAGTCAGTGATTCATTTAACTCATTTCCCTTATCTGACAGCAGAGTAAATTTTCCTGAAAAACTAAGATTATTCTTCTTTGTTAATATGTATAAGTGAACATCTGTTTTAATCTTAGATATCTCATTTATTAGATTCTGAGTCATATAATAGAGAAGTTTTCCAACAGAAGATTCCTTTAGATCAGACCTTAATCTGCTCTTATCATTCACTGTTCCTCTATAAGGAATTATTATTGCTTCCATGGTTATTTTGTCCGGTATAATCTTTAACTAGTTTTTGAATAAACTTTGGATCTCGAATCAGTGGTCTAGCAACAGATACCGCTTTTGCACCAGCTTCAAACATTGTCTTAATGTCGCTTATAGTTCGAACAGAGTTATTTCCAATAATTGGTATCTCAGTTGAATTAACGAGATCATGGATGATTTTAATATTAGCTCTATTGTGTCCTGGTAACATAGCATCAGAATGAATGAAACTAATTGAAAATTTATCTAAAATTCCTACAAAATTTTGATAATCATTAACTAAATATCCTCGAATTTTTATTCCTAAAGGAAATGAAGGAAGTACTGCTCTTATATCATTAAGTAAGAGTTCCAACCTTTCTAGGTTTATAAGTAAACTCTCTCCCCCTTTGGTGTTGATAATTTCTTCTTGACGACAATGAGCATTTATTTCTATAAAATCTGCAAATTTAGTAAATTCCTTTAACCATATTTTAGTTAGATCATCAACTTTAGAAAATCTTACGTTAACATTTATGGACTGATGTTTGTTTAGTTTCTCAAGAACTAAATTTCTCATGCACCACAATTTAGTATTCTTTTGTTTTGTTGGAAGAACAAACTCCTTTCTCCCTCTTTCAATCATTTTAATTGTAGCTTTATGAGATTCATAATCTATGGAAAATCCTCCTAAAGTTACCATACCAGTACCATATCTCAGAATTTCTTGGCAAAAATCTCTATTTGAAATACCAGCTAAGGCAGATTGAACAATTGGTGGTCTAAATTTAAAACCAAAATCTATCATTGGACTATCTCCTATTTAGAATGAAAGAGGAAAGCTTCTTGGGAATAGTTTCATCTCTAAAGAGAATGTTTTGTGTAAGAACATCTAAACCTGTTTCTTCTTCAATTTCCTCAGTATAATTCTTATCTGTTTCATGAATTATTATTGTGCTACATATGTCTTTATACAGTTTTGCTACACCTACAGGAGATATCTCAAGACTTTTGGTTTTCATCAACTTACCTGTCGGTCCACTAACAGGTGCTTCACCAATAATTGGACTTATAGCTATACATTTGCTTTTGTTTTTTTCAAGCATTTTTCTAATGGGTTTAATGTCAATAATGGGCCCAATGCTGGTGATTGGGTTACTAGGACCAATTATTATTAATTCTGAAATATCCAATTCATTTAAAGCTAAGTTTGGAACTATTGCTTTTTCAAGACCTTTAACATATATATCTTTAATTTCGATTTCTCCTTTGTATTTCACCCAAAATTCTTGGAAGTGAATATTTCTATCGTCCTCAGTAATAATACGCGTTTCAATATGATTTTCTGAACTAGGAAAAATCTTTGCTCCAATGCTTAGTTTCTCTCTCAAATTATTAATTATTACAGATTGATTTACGCCCTTTTGCATTTCATTTGTCCTAAAAACGTGCATCCCTAAGTCTTTGTCTCCTAACTGGAACCAAGTGTTTACCCCATACTTGTTTAGGAAGTCTAGAGTGTTGTAAGTTTCATTTATTACACCCCAGTATTTTTCTATATCTAATAGGTTACTGAAGAGATAAAGAATTGTATCAATATCTGGAGAAACATAGTAACCATACACCCAGAAATTGTCTGCAGAATTGGCAATTATTGATATTTGTTCTTCTGGAATATTACTTCTAAAACCTTGAATTAGTTTTGGGGTTCCTGTTCCTCCAGATAGGAAAGTTATCATTTTGAACCCTCATGATTTTGAAATCTAAAAAAATTATTTAGCTGATTTTTTTGAAGCAGTTGTTTTAGATTTTGCAGCTTTCTTACTTGGTGCTTTCTTTGGTTTTGCGGCAGTCTTACTTGGAGTTTTCTTTGGTTTTGCGGCAGTCTTACTTGGAGTTTTCTTTGGTTTTACGTCTGTCTTACTTGGAGTTTTCTTTGGTTTTTCAGCTGTCTTACTTGGTGCTTTCTTTGGTTTATCTTCAACTGGTTTTTCAGGTGTTTCAGGTGTTTCTTTAGGCTTTTTTGGAGCAGTTTTTCTTGTTGTTTTCTTTTTGATAGTTCCAGTTTCTAATAAACGAAGTCGCGATGTTGACTTTATAACGACTCTATAATAAGATCCATTTTCTCCCATATCTGGATTTCGAACGATTTTGATAACGTCCCCAGGTTTTGCTTGAATAGCTTTCACAGCTGCATCACTTTCTAGGATTTTAGGTATTTGATGTTTATTAATTTGGTATCTCTCTAAGAAGTACTTTATTTCTGGTGATTTAAGCTTAACATGTTGACTAACCATTGCATGATCAAAGATGTTAAACAGTGGATTATTGCTACTTATAATTTCAATACCCAGTTTAATTGACTCTTTCTTTGCATAATGAGTTAAAGGTGATTCTGCAATAAGGAGGGCTTCACCTAGCTGTTCTTCCTCTTGTAGTTTTCCTAAAAGTCTAATTAATTTTACTCCAATTTGAGGATTTTTTGGAAATCGTGCAATCGCTGTTATCTTTTCTTTTTCTTCAGAAATTTTATCAGCATATATATCTAGAAAATCGTCATCTTCTTTGGTATCTTTAATTTGAAATCCTCTAAATTCAAGAATCTCTTTAACACCATCCATTATCCTCTTTTCCTTAGCCTTTTGTTCTTTAGAAGACAAGTAAGTTACCTCTGCCCCGTTAAAAATCCGTTAATTTAAAATCTTTTGACAAGTGAGAGGTTTTCAAAAGCTATTTATCTTCCTCTTCTGTTTGAAATTTAATATAATAAGAACCATCTTTATTTCTACTTACTATTGGTTTATTATCATCACTTTCTGAAAGCAATTTTTCAATATCTACCTCAAAAATTCCATCACTTGTAAGTCTGATCTCTTCAACCCCCTCTTTTATATCTGTTTGGTGAATCTCTTTTTCTACAATAAGTTCAAGTTCTTCTTCTTTCTTCTGATAGGAAGACTTTTCTCTATAAGTTTTGAATTTGAAGGATCCACAAAAAGGGCATCCATTAAGCAGGATTTGACTATTCAAATCAAGTTTCTTATTACACAGTGCACACTTTGTTATTCTATTAGATGGTTTTGACATACAATCACTTGATTTCTGATATGGTTTCTCTTATTCAATATTTATGCTTGAATTATATAAGAAAGGACCTTTATGATTACATTTTGGACATCCCTTGTTTTCTAGTTCATCAATTGAATTGAATTCACCCTCAGATCCTACGTTGAAGCTTTCTCCACATATTGCTTTGCACTTATATAGTTGTAAATGACTATTACTTTCTCTATAATACATTGGCCCATAGTAATGATTTGCTATAGTTTCTTTAGAATTTGGTTTTACTTTAATTATGTATAAGTCTGAAACTTTTTTATTCAGAGGAGTTTTGTACTCATAACTGTTGAAATCTGTTTTCTTCTCTTCTATTTCCAAATTCATTTCATTGACTAGTTCTTCCAGAATATCCTCTTTTTCACTTTCAATATCAATAGATAGAAAGATTCTTGATGGTGATTCCTTGTTGGCACATTGTACAGCTCTTGTTAAACCAACTTCTAACCCTTCCTTTGTCATAGGGGGTTCAACAAAAATATAGTCAAATTGATTTTTTAGAATAATTATCATTCGAACCCGGATATCATGATTTACATACCGTATGGTTCTAATCTTTTGTTTAACTTTCATATTAAAAACAATTTCAGGAATTCTTTTGTCTATATCTAGAACTGCTAAATCCTTTGGTTTTGAAAGAATACCCAATGGCAAAGAAGAAAGATCCATATCTCCTAGAAAAATAATTCTCTTTCCATTATAATCGTCAGGATGTTCTAAGAGGACTCGTTCAATACTAGATGTCTTTGAAATATAATATTGATCATAACCAATATTTGGAATTCCACGTAGCTCTTGTAGTTCCAAATAAGCTTTGTCGATTTTTTCAAAAAGTTCTTCCTCATTGGGAATTGTTTTCATCAAGAAATGCTAATGTTACTGACTTAAAAAAGATTCGCTGCCATCTTAAGAAAGAAAAGTAAGTTGTTTGAGAACGTTGAATAACTCATCAATAGGTAGTTTTTGTAATTTCTTATTTTCTCTTGTTTTTCTTTCTAGCTCTTTCAGCAAAATACTGTATTCATATGCTGATTTAGCTAGTTTTGCAAAGGTTGAATCGAATTGTGCAACGGATTGTAAATGATCACTTGCATCCTTCGCTGCTTTTGCTCCATTGTTAAAGTGAGAGGCAGCTTTGTAATTTTCCTTATTATTATCTGCACCAATTCCAAAGATTGCTTTCTTTGTTGCTTCTACGAAATCGGTCAAAGCAAGAGATAATATTTTCTTAATTTCAATTGCATTCCAGTTAATATTTGAGTCCTTTAAATCAAACATCTCTTTGTGATTTAATAGTTCTGAACAGTTTTCAGCAATTCGTTTGTTAATTATGTCAAATAGAACAAAATGATTGAAGTTGTGATTTATAATTGTAAAGTAATTTTCCTTTATAGAATTTTCTGTAGATAGTGAGAATCTGTATCCTTTAGCAATTTTATCTATTACAGTATTTAAAAACAGATACTGTCTGGATAGTTCAAATAAACGTAATTCTACGTCCTGTCCTTGAATGAATGTTTGACTATATCTGTGTTGTACCCATTCCTTATTTATTTTTGATTCACTGCTCAATTGAGATATTTCTAGTGCCTTTGTTGAATAATAATGAGCTTTAGCATGATATACGATATCCAAAACCTCATTTGTTTCTTTTTCAACTAGATTTTGTTCCAAATGTACAGAGTTGGCCAAATACTCAAGACATTCAATGTCTTTCACAATGTAAACTTTCTTTTCTGTTTTAGGAAGGAAATAAGCTGATATCTTTATCGTTTTTATATTTTCTAGTAAAGGTTGTATATCTTCAGATTTTATTTTTGTATCGGCTTTTTCCATTTCTATCAATTGAGTAGAGATATCATTGATTGCATATTCTAATCTTTCAATAAAACGAACTAGATTTTGTTCTGCTCTTCCCATTGCATCTTTTAAGTGTATATTTTCAAGTAAAGCAATTTTTAACTCTTGAACAAAGTTCAGATAAACAAATGGGAGACTACTTACATAATTGATATTTACCTTTAGATCTGGTTTATTTACAATTTCTTCTATTTGTTCTACGATGCTCTGAATTTCTTCTTTCTTCTCATCTGCAATCGTATTGTACAACATTGAAGTTTTAGCAGCAAGTTCTGCAATTCCATGAAAGAAACGATGTATTATTTCTTCTTTTTTGATATTTTCTTTCAATTTCGCAATTCTTTCGTTCGTTTCCACATTGGAGTCTAAGATTTTCAAAGCTTCTTCTTCTAGTCCTAAAACGAGATTCAAATATTCAACACTTGCAATGAAAATATCACTTTTAGCTGCTTCAAAACTCAATCTGAGATAATGGTCACTAAGCTCTTTATTTCTTTTAACTTGATTTAAAGAGATATGACTTGTTTCAATTTGATTTCCTTTTAATTCTGGATCTTCTGGTATTTGCTTATAATAATCTAGTGCTACCTCAAGATGGCTTAAGCTTCTTTCAAATGCAAAGTGTGTAGCTATTGAATCTTTCCACCACCAATCTTCTCCCAATCTTTTTAGAAATTGTGCAGTGAAAGTGACATCAAATTCTGCCATTATTAGTTCATAAGCACCCTTTTCCTCGATCAATTTTTCCTTGCTATATCCATTTGGAGATTCTTCTAAAAGCTGTATAATTTGTTTTTTTTGGTTAAGTAGTAGAAAGGTCAACATTACTTCTTCTATATTTGATGCTCTTGGGTGAGATGAATCAAAATATGTCTGAGAAATTGTATTTAGTATTCTATAACCCTCAATAAATGATGTACAATAAACAGGAGATGGTTGAGAACTAAATATACCTGTATTAACAATATCCGCATATACTATCATTAAAATTGCTAATTCCATCTGAAATTCTTGCAAATCTTCTAATTTTTGAGTGATAATTTTCTTTCGTTCTTTATCTGTTTTAATTTGAGCTTGATCTCTTGTCCATTCATCCAGATAACGACTATAAAGTAGGTGAGATAGTGATGAAACATTCGAAAGAGTGTTTGCACAGAATTGAGAAAAATCTAGCCAAACTTGACTTATTTCATCCAAATCATCAATTTGCACAAAAGATTGGTAAATTCTTTCACGTTCTAATTCCATTAGTACAAACTGTTTGAATGGTGAATCACTTAGTAACTCGGCGATCTCTTTAGAAAATAACATTACTTATCTTTTCGGCAAATAGTAAAAAAACGTTTTGTAGCTCTCTTTAACATTATTAAAGGAGAAAATCCCAATTTCCTCTCTGCTTATTGGGTCTGTTTTCCCTTGTTTTCCTTATACCAACTTGGTTCTCTTAATTCTCCAAGTTTCTTGTTAAATTCTTGTACAAGTTTTCTAGCTTGAGAATTAGTTTCAACTGCTATTTTCTCAATTTTATTAAGATTGATTCTGCGTTCACAGTAAGGACACATCTTAGTCTTTTGAATAGCTTTGCAATAACTGAATTTTCCGCAAGATAAATTACTACATCTTACAACATAATATTCTGGTTTCATAATTCTATTCCCCAACTACTGTAACTGCAACTTTTCTTGAACGAGGTCTTATATCTAGACATACAAAGACAGGTTGTTGCCATGTTCCTAGTTGTAATTGCCTTTCTTGTATTGAGAATGAGATGCTCGGACCTATTAATGAAGCCCGAAGATGAGAATGAGCATTTGAGTCTATGAGATCATGTCTATATCCGGCCCCCTTTGGTACTAATTTCTGTAGAATCTGTTTAAAATCATCTACAACCCCTCTTTCATACTCTATTGCAGTTAGAGCCCCAGTAGATCCTATGACATTGGCACTTAAAATTCCATTTTCTATTGTTGATTCTGTTAATATTGCTTCAAAATCTTGAGTTAGATCTACGATATCAATTTCTCCTTCTGTTTGAAAATGAATTATTTTTGTGAAGATTTGCATTTTGAACACTTAACTTTCTGGTATTCTATCAATGTGATTTTTGTTAAAAAACCAATCGGTTACTGAAAAACAATAATCTAATTCTTTAGGATAACTTCCAAAAGAAATAAGAATTAGATTCGCAAAATAGCTTTAGAGATACATGTCAGACCCAGATATAAAAATGAACATTCTAATAGAAGAAGCCAATGCAAATTATAAAGCAAATCGTTTCAAGGATGCTGCTCGAACATTTGAGCATCTCATAACTCTAGCCATTCAAAATGATGAACTTGAAGAAGCTATTTATTTTGCGTATAGAGCAGCTGATTGTTGGAAAAAAGATAAGAATACTTTGAACAGGGCAGTTATTTTCAGAGATATAGGAAATATGGCATGTAATTTTGGTATTCAAATAATAGAATCTAATCTCTCCAAACTAAAAAAATTAGATGAAAAAGCTAAAGCTCTAGAAATTGCTGGAGATTGTTTGCTAGGAAGAGATGTTAAATTAGCGAAAGAAAGATATCGGGAAAGTATTGATCTGTATAACGAACTTGTAAAAAAAGAAAAAGATTCGAACAAGAAAGTTCAATTTCTGAGAGATGCTTTAGAAGTTACTGTAAAGCTAGAAAATGCTAAAGCAAAAAAAGATTTGATGATAAGAATTGCTAATATGTATGTTTCAAACTCAGAGAAGGAATTAAAGAAGAAGACACCTGAAGGAATTCAAATCGCTCTCAGATTTTATGAAGATGCTCTTGATATGTTTAAAGAATTAAAATTAAAAGAAGATATTCAAACCATAACAAAGAAAATAGAGGAACTTAAAAAACAAGTAGAAGCATATGATCCCTTTGCTACATAATGAAAAAAGATTTTCTCTTAATTCTTCTTTCGAAGCAATTTTTTGTTCATAAAGATAGGATTTTTATTTCGATTATCAATAAAAGCAATAAGAAGAAGGTTTAGTCAAGAAACTATTTGATCCCGTAGCTCAGTTGGATAGAGCACCAGCCTCCTAAGTTGGGGGTCGCGAGTTCGAATCTCGTCGGGATCGCCAATCTTCTCTTAAATTCCACCTTATAATGTGGTAGAAATGAAAAAACATCCCGCTGTTCAAATTCCTGTTTATATTAGCAATTTTAAAACTTGTAACCCAAAAATGTGTACTGCTATTAGAGTACTTAAATTCAAGAAAGCTGAATCCATCTCCGTGGGAAAAATACATTCTAAGCTTATTGTTTTAACTCCATTTGCTAAATATGCTCTTTCTCCTGCTGATTTGGATTTAGCTAAGAAAAACGGTGTTGTAGGTGTTGATTGCTCATGGAACGACATAAAAGGTGGGAGCAAAGCTCTTGAGAGAGGAACTGGAAGGGCTTTACCTTTTCTTATTGCAGCTAATCCAAACAACTATGGTGTTCCTTCTAAATTAAGCACTTTAGAAGCCTTAGCTGCAGCTCTGTTTATTTTGGGAGCTAAAGAACAAAGTTTAGCCATATTATCTCTTGTAGGGTGGGGACAAGAATTCTATAAGATTAATAGAACCTATCTTGAAAGCTACACCAAATCTAGTAATAGCAGTGAAATTATTGAAACACAAAGAAAAATAATGAACAAATTATATCATGAATGATTATTTTAGTTGCTAGAAAGTGTTCAGCTACAAAATTTTTTTTAATAAGTGATTTCATTGAAAAGTGTTATGAAAATAGGAATTAACTGTTTCCCAACTGTAGGAGGATCTGGTATTGTTGCTACACAATTAGCAATCGAGTTAGCTAAAAAAGGTCACGATATACATTTGATAAGTTATGATACACCATTCTTACTAAGAACTTATAGACATCCCAATATAACACTTGACCTGGTAGATATTATATCATATCCCCTGTTCAAAGATATAGGAGCTCCATATACAATATTAGCTGGATCAAAACTTGCTCGTATAGCAAAAGAATCTGATCTGGATCTACTACACATTCATTATGCTATTCCTGCAGGAGTTTCAGCATATCTAGCAAAGCAGATTTCTGGTGTTCCTGTCGCAATTACGGCTCATGGTTCTGATATTCATACTTTGGGAGTAGATCCTGCATATAATCCAGTGATTTCCTATGTTTTTGATAATATTGATGGTTTATCTACTGTTTCAGAATATATGAAAAGAGAAATGGAAGAAAAATTTTCTCACAATATTGAAATTGAAGTTTTATACAATCCAATTGACGTTGAAAAATATAAAAGAATCGATACTAAGCTATGTGACTTTAGAATTCAACATGAGAAAAACTATGTACACGTTTCAAATTTTAGACCTGTTAAAAATGCCCCATTTATTGTAGAAGCATTCGCTGAAGTTGTTAAAGAATATCCAGACACAGGATTAATAATGGTGGGAGAAGGACCTGAAAGAAAGAAATGTGAGGAAGTAGCTAGTAAGTTGGGAATAAGGGATAATGTTACCTTTCAAGGAGTTAGAGTTTCAATCACTCCAATTTATAACTGCGCTTCAGCTCTATTATCAGCAAGTACAAATGAAAGTTTTGGGTTAACGATTGCTGAATCTATGTCCTGTGAAATTCCCGTGATAGCACCTAAAGTTGGAGGGATTCCAGAGGTAATTGACCATGAAGTAAATGGTTATGTCTATGAACTTGGAAACAGAGAATCATTGGTGAAATATATGCTTGAGTTATTAGATGATCCTCAACGTGTAAGACAGATGGGTGCAAAAGGGAGACAAAAGGTCATTGATAAATTTGAAGCTGGAAAAATTGCTGATCAGTACATTAAATGGTATAGCAAAGTTCTGGAAAATCTATAATCTAGCATTAATATAACCTATTCCTCCTATCGGAGTATCTTCGCTATAATAACGTCTATATGATGCTAGGTAATCTCCTAATCCCGTTACACTTGCCATAATGAACCAAGGCCAGCTTACTTCTTGCCACTTATGAAATTCATCATACATACCAAATTGCCAAGATTTGTATCTTTCAATTATACTATTTGGTTTATCTGAGTGTTTTATTACTTTTGATATCTTTGCTTTAATAATATCAGCTAAATGTTCTGATTCAAAAGACAGTTGTTCTTTTTCTCCTTTTCTTCTGGCTTTGGATAAATTTCCAAGTGTTTTAAAAAAATCTCCTGAAAATAGAGAAATTGATTCATCTTTTATTTCATGTGAAAGATTTTCAATCCAAGGAGTATTATATAATATTCTTGTATATTTTACAAAAATTGGGGATTTCAGACCAATCTTTCTTATTGCTGGAATTACTTGAGCATTATAATTGATTTCTCCTGGTCCTGAAACCCTGATATATACTGGCATTATATCTTGAAGGAGAGCTTGATTAGTATCTAATCTGGGAACTAGGTGTAAAGAAAGAGAAGAAAGATCTATATTATTCTTATCAATATCAAATGAATACTTTTCCTCATCTAGAGGACACTCCCCACTGAATGATAATACACCATTTTCTTCTTTACATGAAAGATTAAGTCTGTAGCCATCATTTGGACATTCATAGAAGAAAGGAGAAAAGGTTTCTGCTTTTTTTGCTGTAGTAGTTTGATATCCTAATTCTTCTATTTTCTCTGATGCTTCATTGAACTCCTTAATATACTCCATTCTTTTTTCAAGAAAAGGTTTGTAACCATCTGTTGTTAACTTCCTGATTTCAGGATGAGAGGAAGGAAAGAAAATGACACCCCAATCATTAATTATATTTGCTTGAATTCCCCATAAAAGAGTGATCCACTCACCTATGTCATTCGAAGTCCTATACGTCTCTCTAATAAAAGTGAGAATATGGTCGACTTTCTCTGTGAATATTTTATGAGAATCTTTTTTTATTGATGTTCTGAATTCATTGAATATGTTCTTTACTATTGAAAGACTCTCTTCCATCCATTCATACTGGTTAGCTAAGATTTGGCTTGAAACTAGTCCATCTATTGCATTAGGTAGAAAAATTGATTTACTTATCGATGATTGATTATTGGGAAGATGAATGGTTGAAATTTCTGGCTGAATGCTATCATGAGTGTTAACCAGGAACATAGGAACTAGATAATGACCTTTTTCTCTACTAATGTCTGAAATTGTAGTGACTGTAGCAATTTTATTTCCAATAATTCCTGAACCTCCAAAAATAGTAGCTTGTTGTCCTCCTAAAACTATTCCTTGATGAATCAAATCTATATTGCGACTAACTTTCTCAGTTAGTAAACCTAAATCTTTGTGATAATTCTTAAGAATACGCTTTAATTCTTCTATTTTGTTGGAATCGATTTTAATTTCAGATGATTCTTTAGCTAAGCTGATTGCATCAGCTATTGTTTTAGGTACATTTCCATAGAAATAATTGATGTCAGGTAAATTAGATGCATTTCTAACAAATTTTTCGTATAAGTCACCTAGTGTCCCCATAGTTTAAAATTAAAATGACTATTCTTAACAATTTTTATATATCGTACTTCATTAAGTCCATGCTGATAAGGTGAAATTTTACATTATTTATTTCTAGATACAGATAAAGACCAATATGTCTGCCTTTTCTTCAGTTCTAGTTAAAAAATGACCTTTTCTCTTGTTTTTATATTGATTCTTACACAAATTTTTTAAATGTAAACCTCTTAATGAAACATCAAGTAATAATATTCTAAAGGTGAAAAAAAGAAATGGCTAAAGAGTGCCCCAAGTGTCACAGTAGGAATTATAAAGAAGTAGAAGATAAGTCTAAAGCAATTGCGTATTTCAATCATCAACCAATCTATAAAAAGAAAAATGTCTGCAAAGAATGCACATACGAATGGTCCGATGAAGGCGGCGCAGAGGCTGTATAAAACCTTCTTTATTCTATTTTCTTTCTCTTTCTCTATCTGAAATGAATTCTAGACATTATTTCTATTTTAAGCTACTTGTAGGGATTCACTGATGAAGTTGAAGACATCAATACGTAAGTACATTTTTCGTTTTCTAGTAATTGCAATAATGGCAGGAACTTTACTGTATTTTTTCCTTACTTTAGATATTAAGGGTTCATTTAGTCTTTACAAAACTGCTGTTTTATATCTCCTAATACTTTCTCTGCTCTTTATGGTTATCAGTACAATAGTTAAAGCTTATCGCTTCTATATCCTAATCAAACCTTCATCTCCTGATCTTAAATTCATTAAGTTTCTCATTCCATATTTCGTTGGGTATGGTTTTAGTGTTCTTGGACCTTTTAAAACAGGAGAAATTGCAAGTGTTGAGATAAACAAACGTTCTTTAGATGTTCCTCGCTCCTCCTCTCTTGCAGCGCTTGCTTTTTTTAGAATAGTAGACATGTTTGTAGTACTTGTCTTCTTAATTATCGCGCTTGGAACAACTGTTCCTGAGATTATCAATTATATCGAACAGAAGAGCGCACTCCTTCAGGTGCAATCATCAGTTTATTATATAAAACAGAAAATTTCTATTTGGGAATTCTTGTCATCTGGATTAGCTGAAAATATTCAATTAGCAATCCAGATTGTCTTTTATGTTGCAATTGTTGGTACAATGATTCTAACATTCATACTTTTCTTTCCTCCAGTTGGTAGATTAGTTCTCAGAATAATAGTTAATATTACAGGCAAACTGTCAACAAAAGGTAAAACTTGGTTGGAAAATAAAATTGTTACTGCTTTAGATGATTATTATAACTCACTTAAACTCCTTTATACAAAAAAAATGATTGCCACTATGGTTATTGTTACAACTGTATTTCGTTGGATATTAGAATTTTATTCTCTAAAATTCACGCTAATGGCATTTGGGGGGAATATTTCGTTAGTAAATGCAGCTTCAGTTACTTCAATCACTTTACTTGTTGGACTATTAACTTTCGTACCAGCAGGTTTAGGAACAGGAACTGTAACTACTCAATCCCTCTTTAAGGGGTTAAATATATCCCCAGTAGTTGCAGGTGCAACAATAATCTTTCAAACTTTAATAGGCACAGGTCTAACACTTTCAATTGCTGCTTTCTCTTCCATTTTCCTAAAAGAGAAAAAGATTGAAATGATTGGCGAGGAAAAAGAACCATCTTCAGAAAATTCTGAATAAAACTATATTCCTTTTTTAAGACGGTTTATCAGAAAATGATGAAAACCTAACTCTTCCATCTTGTTACAAGTAAATTCAACATCATATTCAAGTCTTATGTGTTCATATTCGAATCCCTTATTTTCTTCATCAATTTTAAATGTCAAATATGATGCTCTTGGATCATTATCTCTTGGTTGTCCAACTGATCCTGGATTCAAGAGATGTTTTCCTTCGTTGACAATATGTAAAGGTTTGTGGGTATGACCTAAAAAGAGAAAATCTATTTCAGTAAACTCTCTCGTAATCTCAAAAAACATGTTATATGACCATGACGGTAAATCTGGAGAAACATAGTCTCGTAAAGGTCTTCTTGGAGACCCATGAACAAACATTGCATTTCCTTCAGAGATAAAAAGAGGAAAAATGGAAAAGAATGGGTGAGATCCTAGGAGTTGTTTTTCCCTATCAGAAAGTAGGTTTTTAGTCCACGATAAGGAAATTTTTGGTAATGGGTTGAAATATTTGAAATTATCTTTCCAGATGGCATAATCATGATTTCCAACAACATGGATTTGAGCCAAGTTTTCCACAATTTCTATACATTCTTTTGGATTAGGACCATAACCAACAGTGTCCCCAAGGTAGATAATAATATCTGGTGATGAGTCTTTAATGTGGTCTGTTACAATGTTGAGAGCTTCTAAGTTGGAATGTATATCTGAAAATATTGCCAAAGTTATCATGAAATTATCAACTATAGATGTAATATTGCTGAACATAGTAATAAGATTTTTTCAAAGAATATAAAATAAAAAGAAAAGAAGTTATTACTCTTCTTTAACAACTTTAAATCGTTTTGTAGCCAAACCACCTATAACAGCGAGACCAATTGATGAGATAAATATGATCAGAGCTATGACATCAATCCTGATGCTTGTATTGAGAACTGGCTCCATGAAAACTTCAACTAGATTGGTTTCATTGTAACCATAGCCTCTCTTATGCATTCGAATTGAAATATCGACAAATTGAGTTTTAATACTTGAATCTGGAACAATTATTCCATTGAAGTTTATTTCATCACCAGTATTGTTTAGGAGTTCTTTGTTGATATCTGTTTTCAATTCTAGCACAATAATCCAAACTTGAACATCTGCTATTGTACTGTTTTCATCTCCTCTAACAGTAATACTTGCAGTAATGTTACCCCCCTCGACTATAGTCAAATCTTCTACAACGAAGTTGTCATATGAGATTTGATGTTGTAAATTAAGTAACCATTGAATTTGTCGTAGGAATAGATATTTGTTATCAGCTTTAAGAATATTAGTTGAATTAAAAATATCAGCTGAAGCAAATGCTAAAAGTTTTCCACCTCTTTGCAATTCTAAAGCTGCTTGAATTGATGCAGAGCTATTCAATGAAATATCTTCTGAACTGTTGAAAACACCATCTTTCACTTGATCAATATAAAACTCTCCAGATTTGTTTATTGAAGCATAAAGGTCTCCTTCTTGGAACTGATAGTATCCTTCACCTAAGATAAGAGTTCCGTTATCATCATCAAATACAATGGCTGACCCCTGATATTCTATTGTATTAACTGATTGATTTGTTAGTATATTTGTTTCAGTAAAGTAAGGAAGATTGAGTATGTCGTTCATATCAAAATCAATTGTTGAATTGATACCAATGTTTTTTGAATAAAGAGTGTCATTATATGTTTGAAAACCGAAGTTGCTTAGTAGATCATTAATTTTACTATCATGATCTGTTGTATCTCCAAGAACATACAAACTTCCTCCTGAAGCCACATAATATCTCAAATCATCAATTTCATCAATTGTTAAATCAGTATGAGAACCTACTAGAATGACCAAATCCATATCTTTCATTCTATCATATGTAATTACAAAACCTTCTGAAGCTTTCTTCACTGAATTATTAAAACCATAAGCCCGAATTAGTGTTGCTATATTAGTAAGATTTCTTTCTATAGTATTAGATGAATCTGAAATATATACTAAAATGTTAATGTTTGAGAGGTCATCTACGTTTGAGAAATAGTCATGGACAGTTTCTAACTTGATTGTATTCCAAGCAGTAACTTTATTGTCTATAATGGTGTGATTTAATACTGCTGTATTGTTTTGATGTACTATAAACATGTATCGTAAGGGTTCCCCCTCCTTAACTGCGATGTCTTTTCCAATAGTATCCTGTGAATCAAGTTCTTTAACAACTTCATATGAAACAATATAGTCATTAAAATCATCCAGTTCAGTACTTAATGCAGAAACAGTATTTTCTTGGCCTGTCATATTTAAATCTAATACCAATGAATTTGTTGTTGTACCATTTACGTACGCATCTTGTCCCCCCTCTTGTCTATAATTGACTAAAACAACATCATCTGCGGCTTCATCACTATATCCGATTCTTTCATCAAAGTTGTTATCAAATATAATGGCATGCCATGTATGGGATTCATTATTGTAGGAATCACCAACTGGAATAGTTGTATTTATTGGAACGAAGATGCTACTAACATAACTAATACCCATGAATAAATGAGTAATATTCGATTGAACACGAATTGTAAGAGTTATTCTGCTTGGTCCAACTCCAAAACTAGTTGCTTGAATTGTAGCGTTTTCCCATTCTCCAATATAACTTTCTAAATCTCCATCAATAACAGGTGGAGTGTTATTAAATAGCAATATGTCAACTAGAGGAGAATATGTTGGTTTTCTATTTTCATCAATAGTTGCAGTAGTAAATGATATACCTACAAAACTTGCTGTAACTAAGCCAAGAATATATATAGATACGACCATTAGTTTTCTAAGATTGTGTGTTCGCACTTGAGTCTACTCCATAAGGGTTTATTAAAGCGCTAACTTCTGCCTTTTTAAACTTTATTTCTGCAAAGAAGAATGAATTTATGTTGATGCAACATTAGCAAAATACTTATTTGAAAGAGATACAACTATGTTAACGTAGCACTGTTTAAAATCGTGAGATGTCTCCGGAGAAGAAAACCATGGTTGAATTAAAAGAGAAGCTTCTAAAAGAAGAGTACCACAAACAAAAGAACATCAAAAATTTTCCAGTTCAAGCTCTATTAGATATTTCTGAAGATGAATCAAAGTTTCTTAAAGAATTAGGATTAGAAACCATTGAAGATCTTGCAAACAAATGGAATGAACAATATGATAAAATGGTAAAAAAGATTCCAAAAGAAAGAGTAAATAGCTGGATAGCAGCTAGTCGTTTAGTATCTTTAGAAGAAACGGAAAAAGTTACTTCAGGTGCAAAGATAATCATGGTTGGAATCGATAATGCAGGAAAAACTTCTCTTTCAATTGCATTAAAGCATAGAGGAGCCTTGTCATTGTTATTTCAAAAATTATATGCTCTTACTCCTACAAGAGGATTATTAAGAAGCAAAATCGAGGTTTTTGGAATGGATATTCACATGCATGAATTAGGTGGTCAAAGTATATACCGTGAAGACTATTTGAATAATCCACAACAATATTTTATTGGAACTGATGTGATTATATTCGTTATTGATGTGCAAGCTAAAGATAGGTTCGAAGAGAGTTTTGAATATTTAAAGCAAATAACTAATGTAACAAATGCTTTGAAACTTAAAGTTCCTTGGAAAATATTTTTCCATAAATCTGATCCTGATTATGAAATAGACGAGAAAAGCACCGAAGTTTTTGGTTCAATAATTGAGTATATGTCAAAAAACTGTCCTTTTTTCAATCCTGCAAAAGACTTTTTCAGAACAAGTGTAAAAATACGCTCATCAATTCTTGGAGCCTTTTCTCACATATTTAGGGGAATTTCCTTAATTGAACAAGGTACTAAAGAAGCATCTCAAAAAGTTGCAGAACAGCTAAATGCTGATTTCTTTGGTCTTTATGATTCAAGAAGTAATGTCTGTTTTGCTCAATATACAACAGGTGAGCAGTATGTAGATATTGCACACAATGCATATTATGAAGCCATTGAAACAATAGTAAATATCCGCGAACCATTTTTACGAATACGCAGGTATACTCTCGAAGATGATGCAAATGAAATATTTATTTTAAGAGACCTGCATTTCAGTGGGGATATCTATATAATGGCAGTACTGACGCAAGATGAAGAAATGGCAACAAATCTTGACCAGGATGCCGTACAAGAAATAATTGAGAATCAACTAAGAGATTGGATTGAGTTTAGAGGATATGCAGCTTTCCCACTAGATTAATTCCAAAAAATACCTGATGATTTTCTTTTAGTAATATCTTTATTATCCTCAATATGATTTTGGTCAATAAGAAATACAGAACAAAAATAGATTGGAAAGCTATAAAAATGTAACAACAAGCCCCGATAGCTCAGCCTGGCTAGAGCGGCGATCTCGTAACAATGTCGAGAAAGTCGCAGAACGGGGGTTCAAATCCCCCTCAGGGCTCCATTTTTCCTTTTGGCTGAAAGTTTAAATACATGCAAAAAATCTAAAATAGTATGACTTCATATCTTTTCATTGTAAATCCTAATGCTAGAAATGGCGATATAGGGGAGACATGGCCAAAAATTGAAGAAGAAATAGCTAAACGTGGCTTGAATTATTCTGTCGAAATGACAAAAGAACCTAATCATGCCATCGAGATCGCCAAATCAAAAGGTGAAGAATTTGACGTTGTTGTGGCTACTGGTGGAGATGGAACTGTAAATGAGGTGGCAAATGGATTATATGGTTTGAATGCAACGTTTGCTTTGCTCCCTTTAGGAAATGGTAACGATTTTGCAAGGGGAATCAAATTTGATGATAATTATCACAAGAGTCTAGATATCCTTGAAAAAGGTTCAACCTGCGATTTAACTGTTGGTATAGCAAGAGCTGATGAAGATCAAAGATATTTTGTTAATATTGTTGATACTGGTGTTGGGGCAACTGTTTCAGTTGCATCTTTTACTGAAGCTAAATGGTTAAGGGGTTTTGTGAAATATTATTATCTTGCTTTAAAGAAATTACTACAATATCGTTTAGTTAATTGTGTGATAAAAATTGATGATCAAGATGAATTGGAAGGAAAACTAGTTATAATTGCTGCAGGTGTAGGTAGTCGTTTTGGTAGTGGATTTCAAATTCTTCCAGATAATTATCACTTCTTTAAGGACTTTGCAGTATGTTATGCATTTAACCTCAAAAAAATAAGACAAATTTACTTATTGAACATTTTAAAATCAGGAAAACACATAGGTACGAAAGGTGTTGAGTACATTAGAGCTAAAAAAATTAGTTTAAAATTGGAAAAAGCTTTACCAGTAGAAGTAGAAGGTGAAATTGTTAATTTCGCAGCAACTGATATTTCATTTGAAGTGGCCCCTAAACAATTGAAAACTATTGTTCCACAAGAATTCTTGGATTTAAAGAAAGAATTATCTGAATGATTTACTACTAATTTGTCGAAAAAGAGATAAACGCTTATCTCTTACTCATTTATTAGAACATTCTCTATAAACAGGGATTCTCTAGTAGGGCGAAATCGATGCATGTAGGATTCATAATTCAACATCTATCTGAGAGTGAAGTTAAAAGTAATGTAATAATTATTCCAGAAAAAGATAGAGAAATGTTCCCTAAAGAAGGCGTTCTTTTTTTCATAGAATCATATAATGATACCTACGGAAGCCATATTACTAAGGCTAACCATATAACTGGACTTGATGAATGGTTTAACGAATATCCAGTAAAGAGTGGGGATACAATTATTATTTCCAAATATTTTGAAGGATATTATTTGTCTTCAACATCTGAGATTATAGAACGACAACATCACTTTACTCTAGAAATGGATAGAATTTTATCACTTGAACCTGGTGATATTTTGTGCCCTAACTGTAGATATAATCTAGAGCATGCTGGACGGGGAACAAAAGAAAATTCTTATATCTTAAAGTGTGGTCGATGTGGTTTTACTCTTGTAAAAAAAAGTGATTTTGATTTAGGATAAGAGGTAAAGCAAATCTAAATCGTCCATTTCCTAAAAATTCAGCCGTTTAAGGAATTCTAATTCAATTTTCAATTTATTTTAGTGTGCATGTGAAAATACCCATGTATTATGTGAGTTTTTGTGTTCAATTGATTTTAATTTCTTGAAATCTATGCTTCATAACATTTGGATTGCCAAAGATACAGGAGAATGTCTCTTTCATCGTAAGTACGGTAGCATAGATCATGATGAAAACCTCATTACTAGTTTTCTTAGTGCAATTGAGATTTTTGCACAAAATGTCGATGGGGGTTGCGATTTCTTACAAACAACTAGTTACAAATTCATATATACAACCTCCAATCAAACAGTAACAGTTGCTTGTATCGACAACAATGATGATGACACAACTGTTAGACAGGATTTACATAAAATTCAGAATGAGTTTCATTCCCGTTTTGCACATGAATTGAAGGATTGGAGAGGTAGGGTAGAACATTTTGCTGAAATGACTGAATATGTAGATACTCAGCTTAAGAAGTACAGTATTCCAATAGCAAATCTGTCTTATTCCAAGCTAGAGCTTAATCCTCATATTATTAGCAGAGATATCGGTACAAAATTCAGTAGCCAGCAACAAAAGGTGATTTCTTTATTGAAATACAAGGGGTCAGCTACTCTAAGTGATATAGTGAAACTGATGAAATTAACTGAAAATGATGCAGAAAGAGCTACTAACGATTTATTATATAAGAATGTGATTCGTCAAGTTCCAATATCTTAAAAGTTTTTCAGAAGACAAAGGCTTTAAATATATTTTATGTTCAAAGCCACTGATAATATGTCACTTATTGATTATTGGAATCTATTATGGGGATTAATCAAAAATGATCCCAATATTGGTATAGGTATCCTCATAGCTTTGTTAGGGTTAGTTTTTCTAATTTCAGAAATTGTTACTAAAATAAAGCACGGAACAACTTCTGAAAATCTTATGTTAGCTTTTATTGCGTTAACTTTTGGTCTGGTGTTAATCTTTCTTAGCAACTGGTTAATAGCTATCGCTTTAGGATTATTTGTTTTAGCAGTTTATCAAACATATATGTTAAGAGAATCCCCAGTTTGGAGGGAATTAATGATTATTTCAGTTGTAACATACTTTATATTTCTAGTTGGGACTGTTGGAGATAAAGTATGGCAACTTGTTACTGGTGAAAAAAACGAATTGTTTACAGGTTGGGCTTACAACCTTATGCTCTATGTTTTTATAATCCTTGCTCTGATATTCTTTGGGAAGAAATTCGTACTAGTTAGTCGTTTAATGTCACCACAGATTTTATACTTGACACTTTTTGCTCTAGCATATGTGGCACTTTATGGTGTGGGTAAATTAGTTCCTGGATTTGACAACCTTACATGGAATTACCTCGGCTTATTTTTGTTTGCATTTTCTAATTTCTTCACGATTAGTGACAGTGCTCTTTTGGCTCGTGCAGGGAATCATCTAGGTGGTTTAGTAAAAACAGATTCTCCTCTAGTTCAGCGAACTATTTTCCTTTCACTTGGACCGTGGGAGATAATTATACTTCTTTCAGTTTTCATGTATTTTATTTCAGGCTGGTTACTTACATTTTTACTAAGAATTAAACCAACTGATGACAAAAGAGTTCTGAAGATTGTTGAAGAAGTTAGAATTCGTATAGGAACCAAGAGAAAAGTCAAAGTAGGGTTTGTTGAAGCACCCATTTTGAATGCAATGGCATATGGTCCTCTTTTTGATCAAAGAGTTGCACTTATTGCATCAAATTTAGATGAATTTAGTGATGATGATATACGCGGAATCGTTGCTCATGAATTATCTCATAATCGTCGAGGTCACATTATTTGGTTACAATTATTAGCATGGATAGAAATGATTATCAAAAAAGGATTTTTACTCCCAGCTACAACATTAGATTATGCTGCAGTGAAAGGTCTTATTCCATTTGGATTGTATTTCTTAATTAGTTATGGGATTATAGCTATTCTATATATATTTGTTAGAATCTTAGAGGGAGATGCTGATTTACAAACTAAGAAAGCTGGTTATGGTAAAGAACTTGCTCAAGCTTTGTATAAACTTGAAGGCTTTTATCAAGGTGTAGCTGGAGACTTTGGTTTAAATGTTCAATTATTGACAGGTAGGGAGTTCACACCAGAAGAAAAACAAAGATTCCAAGGTGAAGCTGCAATGAGACTTTACAGACATCTTTACAGACCTGGTAGGTGGGATATGGTGGCAAACATGTTCATGTCTCATCCCCGAACTGCATATAGAATAGTTGCTGTTGTAAGTGATGACTATTCCCCAGTTAAGGGAGCACTTCTGCCCTTTTGGTTTGTTCTTCCAAATTTCATAAGAGGAAAATCGATTAAAAAACTAAGTAAAAAGAGAGAAGAATTCTCTAAACTTATTTCTGATAGATATACTGAATATCATGGAGAAAAAGGAGTAGAATCATTTCTAGAAATCACAAGAATGAACGATTTGATTTCAATGTTAAAGGGAAGATATGTTGTTGCATATGACCGCATTTTTGATGATTGTATTGAAGGTGAAGTGATTGACATTGAAATAAGTGATACTATTGTTAGACCTCTTTTGTTAATAATTCAATCAAAGAATGAAGTTAAAAAAATACTCTTCACAGATTATGTTATACATGATGCTCAAGTAAATGACAAGTATGTCTTGAAAAATGGAAAAATAGGTAAATTGGTTTCATGGCAGAAAGAGGAAAAAACTCAAAGACCAACCTTTGCTTTTCAACAGACAGACAATCCTTCAAAAGCATTTGAAAGAGATTATACAGGTAAACCAATATCATATTTTACAGATTTAATTGGTAAGGAAGTATTTAGTTATAATGACGGATTAGATAGAAAAGCTGTTTTAGAGAATCTTTCTTTTGAAAATAATCTTAAATCCTCCCTAATTACTCTGAAAACAGATGATAATGGTAAAATGAAATCATTCGAATTGAAGGGTAAAGACATCATAATTGATCTACCTCCTGTACTAGTTAGATTAAATTATGATAAAAAAGAAAATCAAACAGAACTTATAAAATCAACCATAGGAAAATCTGTTGTTCTCTTTACGAAAGAGGAAATTGAAACTGGAATTGCTTGTATATTAACTAGCTTAAAAGACGACAAAGTAACCTATAAAATCAAAGATAAGGAATTTGAAATTGAAAGAAAGAAAATTGATTATATCTATATCTACACAGATACACCTAAGTTTATGATAAAGAAACATGTTTCGTTTTTCGATAGGATACTTATGCGCGTTTCCAATATAAAGGATATGAAGTACATTTTCAGTTGAGTTTTTAGCTAAAAACTCTCTTTTTACATTTTTTCAAATTTCCTAGTCCCATGTTTTTTGTCAATACTTTGCGTTCTTAGATGTTTCCAGTATATTATGCTGATATTAACCCTTATTTTTAATAAAGTCCCTTTCGTTCTTCTAATGAGTAATGAAGAATCTATTATAAATTATGTGCTGAGGAATGAATTAGCTGCAAGAAATGTACAGGTTAAGGAAAATGCTACTTTTAAGCTTGATAGAAGGAAATATGTGATAGATTTCTATCTCGAAGGTCACGATATAGGTATAGTGACTATGAATTGGAAACGTACAATTCCAACAAACAAATTACTCCAATTGGAACAAATAATTATTTCACTGAAACTGAAGAAGTTAGTTTTAATCTGTAATTCAATTAGTTCTAATGCAAGGGATTTCCTCGCGAGGCGAAATATCCCAATAATGGTTGTACATTTAAATGAAATACTCCACAAAGAAAGGAGAATTGAAGATTTAATTTCAAGTTATTAATATCTAGAAAAATGAATCTAGTATTGTCTGCTTTGAAAGTGGAATTGCGTTAAATCCAAGTTTTATCAACTCTGCTGCAAATCTTGTTGTATGTCCATAGATCGTATAAATCTGATTTGGATTGCTTTTTTTGCAAATCTCTAACAATTCATTGTAATCAGCGTGGTCACTTATAGGGTAACCATGATTAACCGACATTCTGAATTTATAGCTGTTTGATAGTGCCCAACCACTGAATGCAAACAATTTCGCGTTATATTTTTTCTTCAAATAAGAAAAAAAGAAATCTCGTCCAGATTTCAGAGGTGTAAAAAGAATCCATTTACTAGATTGTTCAAGAAGATTAGATTCTTTTGCTTCTGTATAATCCATTGCAGATATGGCACCCTTAATTTTCTCTGCTAGAAGTAGGGAATTAATCTTGAAATTAGCTCCATGCATAATTACATTTTCAGAAAGATGGGAAAAAGCATTATACAACATCTGTGCCTTTCCTAGGGCATAACCCATTAAAACTACGGGGATATTGTTATCCAAATAATAGGATATTTGTTCTTGTGCTTCCTTTATTACACTATCATAAGATGGGAAGACGTAATCTGGTGAACCAAATGTACTTTCAATGATTAAGATATCACACTTTTCTGGTGAAAAGGGTTTTAAGAATCCCTTATCTCGTGTTGAAACATCTCCTGTGTAAACAAGTTTTCCCTCAGAAGATTCAATTTTCAATGCAGTAGATCCTACAATGTGACCACTAGATTTTTGTTTGAAAGTGACATCATTAATTGAATAAGAATCGAAGAAATTTCCATCATCAAAATTTGACACAAAATTCTTCAATAGAATCTTTGTTATTGGTGATGTTATTATATCCGTTTTTGGTAATTTTCTTGGGATATGGTCTGAATGAGCATGACTATAAAAAACGAGAGGATAGTGTTGTGAGTTAGTACTATCACAAGCTAATTTCCAATCGTTTCCGTTTACTCTAATAGCTTTTGACAGAAAAACTTTCATAATCCTCTTCACAAAAATTAAGTTTTGCGAATATAAATTTGGTGTAAATAAATAGAAAAAATAGATTATGCCTTATAAGGCATAATTTCAATAGCTATGTTATCATCTGTTAACTCTATATCTCTAGCAGCTTTGTGAATGGCTTCTTTAGCTATTTTAACCATTTCATCGGTTGTTAATTCATCAGAATATTTTTCCTTTAGATAAGCAATAGCTTCAGAATCCCCTTCACCCATGGCTTTTGCTTTACAGGAGACTACTCCACCACCAGGATCTACAAATTGTAAATTTGGTCCAGTATCGTCTAGTCCTCCATACAACATTCCAACTCCAAAAGGCCTTAATCCACCTTGCTGAGTAAAGATTTGGACATAATCGCCAGTCTTAACAGCTAAACCTCTAACATCCATTGGAACAGCATATGTTAATTGGAATATTTCTGCTTCAAGACGAGATTGACTTATCAAAATACGACCATCAGCAGCAACTCCTGCGAAAATTGCTTGGATAGTATTAGAAATTTTATGGATTTTCAAATCGGGTTCATTAAGATCTACTACTCTTAACAATCCAGCT
The DNA here is from genome assembly GCA_030607575.1 of Candidatus Heimdallarchaeota archaeon. GTDB lineage: Archaea > Asgardarchaeota > Heimdallarchaeia > Heimdallarchaeales > Heimdallarchaeaceae > UBA460. The sequence continues at coordinate 26,410 of JAUWJS010000006.1, forward strand.
AAAACAACACCGTGTTTACTTTTTATTCCTATTGCTATACTTCCTCTTCTAACTGATTCTCTAGCATATTCTGTTTGAATGATACGCCCTTCGGGAGAATACATTAAAGGTGATCTATCGTAACCCATTGATTGCGGTCCTAACATTTTCTTATGCCTCCAAGTAACTTTTTACTTCATCAGATGCCATCCTTTTGACACCTTTTTTGTTCACTACTAAAACATCCATTCCATCACCTGTTGCTGCATCTCTACTAATAGCTGTAGCCAAAGCAGTTATTGTAACTTTGAGTCCTTCAGCTTCAGTCAGTCCATCTTTCCAGGTTGATTCTAGAACACCATAGGCAACTAGAGAACCTGAACCAGTGGATGCAAAGTCTTCTTCTGTGATTCCACCTGCCATATCCAAAGTATAGATATGAGGACCATCTCTATCCAAACCTGCAACAATCATAGAGACATAATATGGAAAATATGCCCTATATTGTCCATACATGATAGAGGCTAACAGATTACCTGCCATTTTTGCAGTAGGAGCATATCCTCTCCCAAGTTCGAATAGGTTGAGATTAGCTCTTGTTAGATGAACCAGATATTGAGCATCTGAAACCAATCCAGCAATTGTGGCAACAGTGTATTCATTAAGTTCATGGACTTTTTGAGCTTTCTTTGAAGCAATAAAAGATCCCATAGTAGCTCTTCTATCTGCCGCTACAACTGTTCCTCCTTTAAATCTTACAGCAACAGTTGTTGTTCCGTGCTTGGGATCCATAAATGGATTATTATTTCCCATTCCATTGAAATTCGGATTATTCATTTTAATTCCTCATTATTTTTTCTTTACTTTGTTTAAATATTTAACGTTCTATGAATGATTTACCTAATTGTATGTATTTTTCTCAAAATCGTCAACAATTTCATAATCTTCAAATTCTATATTAACTTGTTCTAGATTTAGAATCTTATTACTTATCCAGTTTGTAGCTTCTTCCATTTTACTGTAACTAGGGACAGTCGCTCTATATTCAAATTCGATTGAACCTCTTTTTTGAATATACAAATAAACTCTATTACTGTCATTATCTTCCCAGCATAACTCAGTTCCATCTTTGTTTTCTCTCTTGAATAGGAATTTAAAACTCCCAAACCATCTTTTTTCAAAAACTGATACTAATAATTCAGATTCTAGAGGTGGAATTAGATGAATTTTTTTCCACTGAGAGTAAAAGCTATTGTTCTGAATATTTACTGCTTTATTACTGATTAAATCTTTGATTAATTCTGTTGTATATCTACTACCAGTACTAGTTATTTCATATGTACCATTGTCTCTTTTGGATAGATAGTCCCTATCAATTAATCTCTTTAGAGCCTTAGCGAGTTGATATTGATGCAGCAGTGTGGTTCTTCTTAATCCTGAAAAACTGTAGGAGATATGCGAATCTGACAAAGTTAATAATAGTTGGACCTCTGGTAGTGTCATGTAATCATATTCTGTACTGTAGAAATAATCCTTTGGAAGATCTTCTAACTCTAAGTCATCGTTATAACCTGTTTTCAAGCTAGCAAAATCTTGATACCCTTGATCCATATTCATAGTATTATCAAAATTATATAATCATAGTACTTTATAATGACTTGGTTTTATCAGATTTTTGTCATAGAAAATTAATTTTCAAAGGTATTATCGCTTTCTTTTCTCTTTTTGTTCTCTCTACTACCTATTTCAACTGAAGGATGAACTGAAGTAGGATGCAGGTACACTTCTCCATCTAATATAGTGTAAGGAATCCTTCTTTCATCAATCCAGGGTGTTGATTCTCTGAATTCCTTAAACATATCATTACTTACAATCATAGCATTTTCCTCTTCTGCTATCCTCAGAATGAACTTGTCTCCATCAACTCTTGCGGGTAACATTTTCATAGCTCCTTCCCTAACTAATCTGTCTAATCTTTTTTGTTCATCTATCTGATAGCGTAACGCTGCATCAGCTACGGTTATAATTTTCTTAAAATTGGCTCTACTCAATCGGTTAATCATGGCTTCAATGTTGTTAATTTGTGGTTTGTTAGAATTGCTTTTCTCTTCCCATGCGATGTTTGAACCATCTAGAATAACTGTTTCCAAAGGATAAGAAATTTCAGGGAAAATCCGAGAACTGGTTGTTATAGTTCTTCTAGCAATACCAATAATAATATCTCTTGAGAAGTAAGCTAATCCTACGAAGAGAGATGAAAAAACGATACCAAAAAATACCCTAGGTTGTAGAATTAAAGGGGGATTTTCTAGTGGAATGATATCGATGATTTGATATTGTGTAAGAAGCAAAATTGAATACCACTTTGTTTCAGAAACAGTAGTCCATTCTAGTTCTAAACCAAAGTTGAGCGAGTATACTCCATCTACTAGAGGACTTCCAGAAATGGAGACTATATTACTACCTTCTGGAATTATAATTCCATCAATATCATCAAAATTGATTTGATCGCAAAGAATATTTGGAACAATAATTAGTGATTCTTCTTCATTGTTAATTATTTCAGTCGTAATAATATACTTCTCTCCCATGGTCACATTTGTTGGTAACAAAAAACTTTCAACAACAATATCAGGCATCACAATTATTTCAATAGGGTCACTAAGATACACTCTTTGCGTCTCTGGAACACCTATTGTTCGATATGTAATGGTGAAAGAATGTTTTTGAAAGAGATAAGTATCTGGAAAAAACCCTATTATGTCTTCGTGGAATTCTCCTTCAGCAATTTCTAAATTGTTAATAGAATAAGATCTTGTAATTGAACCAACTGTTCCCGTTTTTGTAATTTCATTAGTTACTGAGACATTAATGACTGTAGTTCCACCTACATTCTCTATCCTACAAGTAACTTGGTTATCTTGATTCCTAATGAGAAATGCAGGATTTATTGGAAAGAACATCCTTACTTGTCCAACTGGAAGAACTTCGAGAGTAAAATAAGTTGTAATGTTATAAGATGTAGTAGTAGTACTATTCGCAACCGCAGCAATTGTATAGTTTCCCTCATCTTGACCATTGAAGGTTTGCCATGGAATTGTACGATTAAATTCAGCAGTTGTATTAACCCATACTGTCTCTTCGAAAATTTTTTCATCCAGTGTGTTAGTTATATTATAATAAATGTTTGAATTTGGAATCAAAGTATTATTCTCATAAGTGAATTTCATGGTAAGATTGAGGTCATCCACTCCTCTTGTTATTTTCTCAATAGATGGGTAACAAATGAAAGTAGCATATTCATAGTTCTGATAAACAATTTGAGAATTGTCCCCTATAGGAGGCCTTATAGCTACCGCTATATTAGATGCAGGATTTAATATCATAATAAAAAGGGAAAATCCTACAAGTATAGATAGAATGCTACTGTTCAATAACCTCCTAAGCATTTATACACTTCTATTTTTTTATTCGAGGTAACATCTTAGAAGAGATTTAATAAACTTACTGTAAGCAATTTTTAGCATTTAAAAAAAGAGAAATTTGTTGGACGATGCAAAAATACCCCTGATTCTGTTCGGAAGCCTTTAGGATCTTCCTGGCAACATTCATCTAAGCACTTTACCCAGTTCATATGAACTCTACTTAAGCTTGCTCCACAATGTTTGGCCGTTTCATCGTATCCCAATTTCTTCTCAGCAATTTATTTCTAGAAATGTTACCACTCTATTTATCGCATCATTGTTTACGAAAATGGGGCGTTCGTTTCTGTTCCAAGAGCCATATTCTCATATGGTGGATTTGCATCCACATCGTTTTTTCGGAGTCAGGAGGTTCCTCAGCAATAAGCCGAAAGTTGCCCTTTTGCTTCGTCCATCTAGAAAATATAGTCAATGCAGATAAATGTAACTGTTAAAGTGTCTAATTACTAATGGAAAATTTAGATGACCTTTAGGTTTTTGCCTATTTTTTCCATGGTTTCTATAATATAATCGATTTCCTCTTCAGTATGGGTTGCCATAACACAACATCTTAATCTTCCTTTGTCTCTAGGGACTGCAGGAAATACTATTGGTGGAACTAAAATCCCTTCCTTTTTCATTTGCTTTGCAAAGCGAAATGTTTTGACATCGTCTCCAATTACAACAGGGACTATTGGTGTGTCCTTGCTTTTTAATGTGTCATAACCTATTTCCTTAACGCCATTAATGAACTTAGCATAGTTTTTCTGTAGGGATTTTATACGCTCTTTATCTGTTTCAATAATCTCAAGTGCTTTGAGAGCGACTGCTGTTGAAACTGGCGGAAGAGCTGCACTAAAAATAAACGCATTGGAAGTGAATTTCAAATAAGTAATCACATCCTTCTTCGCAGCAATATACCCTCCAATTGATGGAATTGCTTTGCTTAAAGTTCCCATGTAGATATCAACAGCACCAGGTTCAAGATCAAAATAGTCATCAACCCCTCTTCCATTTGGACCCACTGTTCCGATTGAATGAGCTTCATCTACCATTGTAGAAGAATCATATTGCTTTGCTATTTCGATAATCTCAGGCATTGGAGCTATGTCTCCATCCATACTATAAACTCCATCAACAACAACTATCACACGTTTATAGTTTTCCCTATTCTCTTCTAGAACCCTCGATAAATCATCCATATCATTATGATTGAACCTTTTCCAATCTGCTTTTGAAAGAATACAACCATCATAAATACTTTGATGATCATATTTGTCAATTACAACCAGATCATCCTTCCCAAATAAGGTTGATATTACTGTCATATTTGTTACATAACCGCTACTCAGAACTAAAGCATCTTCAGTTCTCTTAAAACTAGCAATTTTTTTCTCCAGTAAGTGATGTAAATCTGTAGTTCCTGTTAATAATCTAACCCCTCCCGCTCCAGTACCATATTTATCTAAAGCTTCATGACCTGCTTGAATTATATCTGGGTGAGTTATGAGACCTAAGTAACTATAAGAGCCAAGCATTAGATATTCTTGACCATCGATAAGCACTTTGCTTGAAGCCGCACTTTGAATTGGTAGCATATATGTATTTAATCCAATTCTGTTCATGTTCTTTATTCTCTTCAGTAAATCCTTAATTCTATGAGTATCTGTAATGTCTGTAATTTAATTCACCTCAGAAAGCTCTTAATTTCGAGCAGTATACTCTAAAGCCAAACTTGTTATTAATAAAACTTCACATGCAATTAGTCTATTTTATTGACTGAATGGTTTCAAACCATAGTTTTCAAAAAATAATTTTGTGGAGCTTAAATAGGTTTGATAGACTGAGATTGATGAAAGTAATATGTCTAGCTTTTGGGGATATACCAAAGAATTTAAGGATATTACAAAGAAAACTATCGAACAGCATTTACAAACTATTACCACAAAAAAGGGTCAGATTACAGTAGACGAATTGATTAAACTGCTATGGAATGATTATCATCTTTTTGAGCACTATCTTAAAATCAACTTAAGGTTGGAAGAGCTTGAAGATGAAGCCAAAATAGTTATTGATTCAGAAAAAAATCTTCGACCTGCAAAAATGACTATTTTAGAAGCTGGTCAGATAAAGGAAATAAATGTTTGGGATTTTTATCACAAAAAAGAACAAGCTGATATTAACAAAAAAATTATTGAAAGATATAAGAACATTAACTATCTTATTTGAACTAATATTTAATCGAAAAATATAAAGAGGAGGGGGATTAGAAAACAACAATTTAGATTTAGCTATAAAATGAGCCAGTAGTTCAGTGGATAGAATGGCTGCCTGCGGAGCAGTTGGTCGACGGTTCGAATCCGTTCTGGCTCGCCAAATTTTTTTTTATAAATCTCTCCTTGAATCAACCAGTTTAAAGCTCCGAATGCTTCTTTTCATAAAAAGGGCTGTTTTGCTTTAATGATACTTTAAGAAATGCCTCTGCATGTTTTGTTGAAGCTTGGGCTCCCCTCATCTGTGTTCTATTTTTGTGAAAATTAATGTAAAAATTATCCCCTCCTTTGTAAAGCTGTGATTTATAACATTTTATCGCTTCTTCTTTTTGATCATAATAATCACTAATATCAACTAAAATATGTGGATTTGGAATCAAGATCGTAGTTTCAGCAACATATAACTTATTTACAAGATGAGGGTTCTTATGCTGTGTTTCATGAGCTGCCCATTCGATTCCTTCCAAAACAATGTTGTAAGTTGCTCTATGGTCAATGTGATAATCATTTTCTAGATGAGTTACCACGATTTCTGGCCTAAAATCAAGTAAATAATCAATGAAATCTTTTGTTATTTCTAATTCTTTACTTTTTACATCTGTGAAATCAAAAATCATCGGTTTTTGAACTCCTAGTTTTTTGGATGCGTTGAAGTATTCCTCCTTTCTCACAGAATCTGATGAAAAACATAAAGTACTAACCTGATGTCCTAAAGCCACATATTTAGCTATACTTCCACCAGAACTCAAAGCTTCATCATCAGGGTGAGCGAAAACAAATGCTAATTTCACAACTATTTGGTATGAGGCTGAATATAAAAAGAATTCCAAGAGTACTAATTTCAACTCTTCATTTCCAAATATTCGACTGCATAAACTCCCGCTTTATACCCATCCCCCATCAATATGGGGACATAATCTTTCTCTCCCCGAGCAGTTCCTGCCACGAAAAGGCCTGATACATTCGTTTCGTTTTTCTCATTAGTTTTAATATACCCATCCTCTGTTATTTCTAAATTTAAATTCTCAGCATATACAATATTTGGTTTATCCTTTAACTCTATAAATATTACATCTGCAGATAATTCCTTCTCATCTTGAAGTTTTTTGTATTTTATACCTTGAACAACCTGTGATCCAAAAACTTCTAGTGAATTTATTGGTATTTTATACTTTATTTGAATGTTTGAAGATGTTGTTAGTTTCCTCAAATACCTCTTATCACACTCTAGAGTTGTTGTGTGACATAAAATCGTTATTTTTCGGCAATATTTCCGTAGAAAAAGTGCACCCCTTGCAACAATATTTCCAGTTCCTACAATCACAGCTTTTCTTCCTCTAAAGAGAGCACCATCACAAACCGCACAATGCGACACTCCTTTATGTACAAATTCGTCCTCTCCCTTAATTGTTCCTTTTAGCTCAGGGATACCCGTGGAAATTATAACAGCTTTAGATACATATGATTGATCTGGTGTTTTGATTTCAAAATCTGAACCAAGAGTATTTAATGAGATAACATTTTCGTTGATTAATTCTATGATGGGAAAATGAGTGTCTGTTGGTTGTTCAGGGGTAAATTCTGAGCTAAACTTCTCAATTTGCTCAGTAAGTTTTTGTATATAGTCTACACCTATGATTTTATCAACCCCAGGAATATTTTCTATGTCACCCTTTTTTGCTGTGTTTGAGTCATAAGAGATTCCAAAAGCTTTGATAACTAAATCTGGATTTTTACAATAAGCTGCAATAACTGCAGATAAACCAGTTGAGCCCGATCCGATGATTGCTAAATCGCAATTTACTTTATCCATAATAATACTCAAAGGTTAAAATAAAAAAACTTTGTTGCTAAGGAAAAAGCATAACATGAAAAAGTGAAACTGAATATTCAGCTGTATTTTGAAAAGTGAAAAATAAAGAATGGAAAAAGGAAAAAAGGGCTTAGTTGTCTACAATGAAGTAGAATACTGACCTCATATCGTTTAAATTACTTCTTTTGATGATTAACCCTAATTCTATCAATCTTCTTAGAGCATATCTTGCAGTTCTTGCAGGGATTGCTGAAGCTTTAATTAGTTGCTTTTGAGTTAGCGGTCCCTTTTTTTCCAAAATAGAAAGTAGTTTTTTTCCTGAAACTGGTATTTCTTCATCTGCCATTTTTGTTTATCCCCTTGCTATGTAAGTAATACGGATAGGTTACTCTTATAAAAGCAATCTCAGTATTTTATCCGCGATTGCTAGAGAGTTTCTAGGGAATTTATCCGCGATAGAGTATTCTGAGTTTTACTTATATTCTTAGATATTTTTCTCATAATATCGAACTAATATGTGCCGAGTAATTTTTCTTCAAGGGGAATTATAACTAGATTGCTATTTAAACACATAGCTTTTCTATTGTAATACACTTAATTAGTTCTAATTTTCGAACAAAACATAATAAAGCTTATAATAGTCAAATAGCCATATGTATTTCTTAGTGAGGTTATTGTGAGTCATAAAGTTGAAAGCTCTCCAGAAATATACCATTTAGCAAATCAGTTGCAAAGAATCAACTATCTTGGGAATGTACAAACAATACAAATAGAGTTTGAATTCATACCTGAAGATAAAAAAACAGAATTAGACAAAATGTTTGAAGACTCAACAGGAATTGGTAAATTTAAATCTGATATGATTATTCTTGAACAGATTTCTGGAAGAGATATGCTGGAAATAATCAACACTCTTCATAACATCAGTATAATCTTTGGAGATCTTTCAGCTCTAGATGGAATAACAGCTCTAGTAGAAGTTAATTATCAGGGAGAAACATACTTCGTGGTTGTTTCATATAATCCGTCAACTAGTGGTTTGGAGCTAATATCAACCTCTGAAAGTAAATTATATTTCGAGCTTCTAAATTTCATTAGAACAAAATGGGCTTTGTCTAAAACATTTATGAAATGAGATAAATGAACACCATTGATCTATCCCACTAGTTTATCAGTCAATATTTTTCGAAGAAGACTGATTTTAACCTGTATATCTTCATCTTCAAGGTTATTTTTGTTGTTTTCAATCTTTTCACTGATATTATATAGAATGTAAGAAGATACATGAAAATCAATTGTTAAGCCCCCGGAGTAAAGATCTTGAAGAGTATACTTGGATTCCATCTTTGAAAGTGCGAAATCATATCCTTTAATGAATGCACTAATATCCTTTTTTGTTTCTTCAAATGTACAATATTTCTGAAACTCTTTAATTAATGGCTTAGCAAAAAAAGTTCCAATATCTTCTGCTCTGTCTCTACCTGGCATAACAAATTCTGGATCTATAATGTATACTTTTATCCTTGGTGGAAACTCTTCTATAATCTCACTTATTGGTGAAGTAGCTTCTGATGAAAAGAGTAGATTCCCTTGATGAAAATCTCCATGAATCAATGTTGAACCTAGTGATTTCTCTAAAGAGAGAAATGAAGGGAGCATTAATTCTAATATTTCTCCTTCTAAATCTGAATCCTTTAGCGTAGATAAAAGATATAATATCAATTTTTTGTAAGGTTTAGTAACAAATTTATCAGTCTCTGTTCCGTGGATCGCAGCTAGGGTTTGACCAGCTAATTGATATTTAAAATTCTTATCAAGACTTGTTTCCCTAAAACTCTTACCCATAATACCTTCGTAGATTATACTCCTATTGGGATGACTCTTATAGACTATCTTAGGAATATAAATGCCTGGGAATCTCTCTGTAGCTTTTGAGATTGTTTCATAATTTTTTATTTCTTTATTATATCTTGTTTCATCAGCTGAAAACTTAACAACCAGATTGATTGATTGCTCACCAATATCAGTATTCAAGTAATATGTGACGAAATGGACTTTAGATTTTGAGGTACCTTTCTCTATTGAGTTCACTTCTTTTATAGATATCAAAGAAGGTAGCTCACCTGTTATTTCGAAAATTTGTGATTTAAAATATGAGTCAAGACTCTCCCCTATCATTGTAAGAATGGTTTTTAATTTCTGTTTTTTTCTTACAGAATCTGGAGAGAAAGATTCCTCTTTTTCACTCAAAAAACTCACTTTCTAAATTGTATAATAGAACAAGCAAAAAACTCACTGAAAAACTTACCCCTATTACTTTTGCTTTTTTTCTGTTAAATCAACAAGTTTAGCGGATTGATCATTCCAATTATTTTATCTCCATCTACAACGATTAGATGGTTAATTTTTTGTTCTTTCATTTTTAGAAGTGCAGAAGAAATGGTTTCGTGAGCGCTGATTTCTATTAATGGTGTTTGCATAATATCTCTAACTTTTATTTTCTTCAATTCTTTGTCCTCAGAAATGACCTTGATGATATCTTTACTTGTTACGATACCAACTGCATTACCATTATCTCCTACTAACAAGGATCCCACGTCGAAATCTGCCATGATAGAAGCTGTTTCAGCTAAATTTTTTGAAGATTTTACAAAAAGAACTCCTTTGGTCATCACACTTGAAACTGGGTCGTCAATTTCGTAGGTTCTAAGTGTCATCATGGTTATCTAGACTACTAAGAAATTAAAGATTTTGTAAAGTGCAATCAAAGTTAAGACAAGCGATAAAGATAATTACCCTTCAATCATTACTGTTCTTGATGGATAAATCTGTAAGAATAGTTCATTTCAGTGATATACATTTCACTCCGCGTGCCCAATTCATCAGAAGTAGTTATGATGAAGCAGTTTCTGTAATAAACAAAACTCCACACGATTTTGCAGTTTTTTCTGGCGATCTAACACAGGATGGGTTAATCGAGGAATATGAACTAGCCGATACATTGCGGAAAGCAATCTTTTCACCTAAGATTTACTGGATTATTGGTAACCATGATTCTCGGTCTGGAGGATTTGAAGTATGGGAAAAGAAGGTTGGACCTAGAGAATTTCGAGAATATGCTGATGATGTTCTTTTCATAGGTTTGGATTCTTGTATACCCGATCGAGATGGGGGGAGATTCGGAAGAGAAGCTCTTGACTATACAAAAAAGATACTCATGAAGTATGGAGATGCGAAGTTAAAGCTTATAGGGTTTCATCACCATATATTACCCATTCCCAAAACAGGAAGGGAAAGGTCAAACGCTGTTGATGCAGGTGATATGCTTTCAGTTCTACTAGATCATAACGTTGATGCAGTTTTCACAGGTCACAAACATCATCCTAATGTCTACAAAGTAGAAGATACTATTATAATTTCAGCTGGAAGTGTTTCTAGTTACAAGACTCGTAGTGGTGGTTCAAGATCATTCAACTATGTGGAAATAACTCCCGAAAAAGAAGTTAAAGTTAAGATAATGAAAACAAATGGAGATACAATCAAGAATGAATTAAAGACCATAACCAGACGATTTAGAATGGTAGATTCAACAGGAGGAATATGGCTCAGATTGGCTCAAATTGCTGGAACAGATTTTGGAATTGGTAACAATAGCCAAAAAGAACTGTTCCAGAAAGGAATGGACCTGATTAATAGTACCAATCCCGATTTAATACTTCATTGTGGAAATATGACCTCAGAAGGTAGAACTTCTGATTATGAATCAGCTGTTAAAGCATTTTTACCATATTCAGACAAGTTAATATTTTGTCCTGGACCTAATGATTTGAGAGGTTTTGGTGAAACATTACTGCATAAATACTTTGATATCGAAAACACAATAGAAAAAAATAATTCGTTATTTTATGTCCTGAACACATCTGCACCTGAAACAGAAATAGGTGTAGTTGGTAGAACAACCCAACATAGACTTGAGACATATGTTTATCATACTAGACATCAATCTCAAGATAAATTTCATACTGTTGTTATGCATCATCATCTTATTCCGATTCCAGGAACAAGAGAAACTTCAGCTCTTGAAGATGCAGGGGATGTTTTACGATTGCTCTCTGATACGGGAGTAAATCTTGCACTTAGTGGTCATTTGGGAAGAGCCTTCTGTACAAGAGTCGAAAAGACAGCATTTGTAAACTGTAATACACTTTCATCACAACACACCGCTTCATCCGAAAATAGTTTCAATCTAATAGATATATCCACAGAAGGTGCAATGGTTGTATCAGAAATAAATGTTCCTTCTGGATTTAGAAGAATCTTAGGTATATTTCCTGGTATTGAAACCGACAAAAATAAAGAATCCACAGAATAGACTATAGGATAGACACAGCCTTTGTCGAAGGATTTTTTAAACCTAACATAAAGTACTAAATATAATGAAGCTTCCTTCTCATTTACGTAAACTTAGAAAGTTTACTATTTACCTATTATCATTTTATTTGCTTATTTTAGTTATGTTTTCACCAGTTCCACAGATTTATGCAGCGTCATCTTCTTTGGGAAACAGTCCCTGGTTCAGCAATGATTCTGATTTATCAGATAGTAGATTTGAAACAGAAATTATTGTTATAGATTCAGCTATAAAGAAGGATATACGTCCTGAGGAGGTTGGTTTTCCATATACTCCTCAAACTCAATCTGGAGATACTAGCGATCAATTTTCAGCTTCTGATTATCTTTCTGTAAATGATTACAATGAATTAAACCTAACAAACTTCAGCGACACGGGGAAGATTAACAACAGCTATTCTATAAGTGGTATTTCTGATTATACTAATGATAGTTTAAGTTATGATATTACTGGTATCGAATCAATTGAGGATTATTATACAATTGAAGATGGATGGGATGGTTTTGAAACATTGAAAGTAAACGGTTACTATTCCTTAGCTCAAGAATTCGAAGTAAAATGGGATTATGCAATGTTTTATGACACTCAACTTTATCTTTCATATGACACTCCAAGTTTCAATTCATTAGATTTGTATGAATTAGATCTGTTTTTAGTAAATGCAAGTAGTGTAGATGGAAAACCTGATATGAGTAAGATTATAGCAAATTGCACAGGAAATTCTTTCATAGAAGGAACAACATATAATGATATGGGTTTTCAAAGCTTTGATTTTCCTGATGTAAAACTCGCTGTTGGGTCATATTTTATTGTTGCTAATTTATCTGTAATTGATTCTGATGATGCATTAAGGCACTTTATCTGGTTAAGAAACAATGACGCTTCAGATGGAGGAATTGATGATGGTGATACCTATTTCAGACATGATGGTATTCCTGGAGTATGGAGTGGAACTCAAACCTATGATTTTACTATGATAAACAACCTATTACCTTGTGATAGTGATAATAGTTCAACAACTTTTACATCCCCTGATCAAATTAATCTCTACGATAATAGTGATTCAATTACCACAAATACTGCTTCAATTTCAAGTATAGGATCTCATGAGCTTGTTGCTAATACATCAGTTCAGATAACTTTCAATAACAGTTATATTTTTACTAAAACTTTCAGTGGAAATGATGTTTATTCAACATTTTATGCAATAAATGGTTCATATTGGTCTTACAGTATAGATTGGGACATCAACTGGACAACTCCTGTTATTGATATATCCCCGTATTCAAATCTAGATAGGTATCAAGTTGTCTATACACCTGAGGATTGGCATGATTCAATTTTTACATTTTATTATAATGAAACTAATACATTAACAGGTTCAAGGGAAACGGAAGGCTATCGTGTAGATTTGGGGGCTAATAACTCAGCTGGTAATTGGTTACTATCTACTACGAGTCCGAATTATCTAAGTGATTTAGAACTGTTAGATGACACAACACCAACTGAAAGATTTTTCCTTGGATATTGGGTGGGTGGAGCTACTGATTCAACAGGATATGTTGGATCCAAAATAGTAGCTAACACTTTAGTACAAGGAGATGGTGCTGGAACTCCTTATAATGAGACCACAGGAAGCTTGAATTATACTCTCTATGACATTAATGGAAATATCGTTCCTTTTAAGAGTTCCTTACCAGCCAATCTCATTTATACAGATTCAACTAACTATACTCAATCTGGAATAACCCAAGTAAGTGCAGGTTTCTATAATCCCGAGATATATTTTGACCCCTCAGCAAGTGGATCTGATTTACCTGGTTTCTGGACCGCAGTTGTGCTCTGGCAAAACGGCACTGAAGTTGGTTTTTATTCACAGAGAATAGTCGTGCAAACTCAGACAGAATTAGTTTTGGAATGGGAAGAAGAACCTTCAAATGATAATTGGATTACAACTGATATTTCAAGAATAAGTTTAGATTCAATTTTAGTTAGAGGTTCATATTACAATATTAGTGAGCCATATACAACTGGAACTAAAAATCTGATTCCTGATGCTACTGTATCTTATACAGTTCATAATGCTACTTGGAATAAGAATGATGTTTTCAATGATTATGCACCTGATTATAACACATCAATATTAGTTGATGCAAACATAGATGTTGGTACATATACAGTTGATTTTCTTGGTACAGGTGCTTTTCTGGAGAATAACTCAACAAGTTTCACACTAATAGTTTTCTATGAACTGTCTCTTGTTCCTGAATATACCAATTATCAAACGAATTATTCAAACAATGTGTTATATTATCTGAATCTATATGATGTAACAGCTTCTTCAAATTTGAGTCTGACTCCTGATGATATGACTGTGACAATAACTAACGGAACAGATTTTCCACTTTCTACTCCAGTTGATTATAATTTCACCTACCAAGCATCAACAGAACAGTGGATTCTTAATTTAAGTACATCTACAAATAATCTGTACACAGGTGATTATTCTGTAGAAATTTCCATCTATTTGAATAACTACCAGGCAAATTATTCAGAAATATATGCCTCAGATGTATACACCTTCCAGATTACAGCTCCCAAGACATCAGTACAGAAAATTGGTGACGCTACAACAATCTATGTATATCATGATGCAACATTTTCATTCAGGTTCCTTGATACTAATCATTCAACAGCGTTGCTTGGTGCTAATTTTGTGGCTTCTGCAAATGTATCAAATATCGACTTTAGTTACAACATTATTGGTGATACTTACTATGTAACTGTGACCAATAATAACCCTGCAGTAAATTCCATTGCCATATACGTTGATGTAAGCTTGTCAAACTATGAGTCGAAAATAGGTTTTCTATTAGGAGAGTTAAGTGTATTAACTATCCAAACTAGTTTAACAGAAGTGACTACACCCACTGAAGTGTATGTAGGTTATATTACATCAATCGTTGTTCAATACAATGATATAACTCATGTAGAACTTATCAATGTCGGATCTGGAACATTTGTAACAATTACCAGTAATTCAAGTTCATTTGATGATACTTTAGGCTATACTAACATCGGAAGTGGAAGGTATAATGTGTCATTTATTAACAATGATTTCACTTTAGAAGGAATAAATATCACTATCACTATAGGAAAAACTGGTTATGAGAATGCTAGTATATCTTTCCAAATACAAGTGCTTTCAATTTCCACTGATTCAATGTTAGTCGATAGTGCAGATCAAGACATTACTATTTACTTTGATGAAGGAACGTCAATAGAGATCCTTTACTGGGACAATATTTCTTTTGTTAATATCACTGATCCTCAAGTATTCTTTTCTGGTGATTTAACTGTAATTCCAAGTTACAGCTTTTCGGACAATATTACAACAATAACTATCCTTACGATATTGGATTTAGGCTATTATGAATTGATTATTACATTAACAGCACCTGGATATGAACCTCAAATAATTACTGTCTATATCCTTGTTCAAGAAAGACAAACTTCAGTAGATTCTGATGATACTGATATTACATTCTACGCTGATCAAACGGATCAAGTGTTATTAAATTATACAGATGAAGTAGATCTAGTAATAATTCTAACAGCTACAGTAGATATTGATTTTGCAGTAGATAACAGTACCTTAATTGTTCAAGATTATTTCATTATTGATTTTGTAGAAGTGGGATCATTTTATGAAATTACATTCGATCCTATTGAAATTAATGCTACAGGTTATGTGTTTTTGTTTAATATAACACTTAGTAAGTATGGTTATGAAACTAATTTCATCATCATTACTGTTACAATCAATATTCACCCCACCGATATTGATCCTACTTCTCAGGATGAAGACTCTGTTTATACTGATGAAGATGGTGTATTCACAATCATCTATGAAACAATTGAAGATACCTTCATCAGTGGTGCTGAACTCAGCTACACTCTTCTTAATGGTACATCTGCAGAAATAGAAAATGTTGTTCTAACTCAAATTCTTGATACCTATGTTGTTTATGTTTACATTAACAGTAGCATTGTTCCAGTTAAGAGTTATGAAATAGAGCTCACTTTCTATAAACATGGTTTTGAGAACCAAACTTGGATAATAACGATAACTATAACCATCCACCCTACAGGCATTGACCCTACTTCACAAGTTCAAGATACCATCAATAATGAAGAAGATGGTGTATTCACAATCATCTATGAAACAGTTGAAGATACCTTCATCAGTGGTGCTGAACTCAGTTACTCTCTCATTAATGGTACATCAGCAGAAATAGAAAATGTTGTTCTAACTCAAATACTTGATACCTATGTTGTTTATGTTTACATTAACAGTAGTATCGTTCCAGTTAAGAGTTATCTAATAGAGCTTACTTTCTATAAACATGGTTTTGAGAACCAAACTTGGATTATTACGATAACAGTAGCGTCTCATCCTACAGGCATTGACCCTACTTCTCAAGATGAAGATAATATTTATGCTGATGAAGATGCTGAATTTACAATCATCTATGAGACTGAAGAAGGAGATTTCATCTCTGGAGCGGAGTTGGATTATAATATTATTAATGGCACCACAGCTGAAATTTTATCAGTTACCTATTCTCAAAGAACCAATAGTTATGTAATTTCTGTTTATTTCGATGAATCTCTGATTGCTGGGAAGAACTTCTCCATAGAGCTTATCTTCTTCAAACATGGCTTTGAAAATCAAACTTGGATTATAAACATAGGTGTTTATGAAAAGATAACCCATGAAATATCAGTAGAAATAGTAGGAGATATGAGCCAACTAAGTACTATTCAATTCAGAGTAACATTAAATAGTTCCAATATTGATTTACTAACTGCATTATCGTTTGATAATATCAAGTTCTTTTCAACACCAGATGGAGACTTTGTTGTAATAACTTATGTTTTTACTTTTGCTAATGGAACAACGATAGAATATTCAATACAAGCAGAATTTCAACAAACTCAACCAGGTCATTATGTAGCTCTCACTAGTGAGATTTTGGTTCCTTGGCGTGTAACTAATGTTTCATATTCAGCTTCGTATACTCCTACAAGCCAATCTGTAATCGCTTCTGAAGAAACTATTTCACAATCCACTGAAACCAAATCAGCTCAATTCAAGAATCTTATAACCTACCTATTCAGTGAATATACACCTTACATGGCTGCTGCTTTAGCAGTGATTGCTGTAGTATTCATTTCATTAACAATATACTTCGCGGTAGTAAGGCCAAAAAGACAAAGGAGAACAGCAAAGAAACGTGGTTACTTAGATAAAATTTCGAAAATACTTACAAGTGTTATTTCTATGAGAAAAATCATAATTGTACATAATGAAACTGGGTTGCCTATTTACGAATGGGATCTTGGTGGTGAAATTGCTGTTGATTCTTCATTAGTAACTGGCTTCCTTCAAGCTGTAGCTGGTATGGGGAGTGAAATAAGTGGTGGGCAAACTGGAGCTATAAAAAAGCTTGACTATGGTCAATTTGTAGTATCTAGTGCTTCAAAAGATTGTATTTGTGCTTATCTCTTCAGTACAAGTGAGGTTTCGATTGATGTAGAAACTGGTCTCGCTAATTTTGTCGAATGGTTTGAGAAACGATTCCAATCAGTCTTACATGAGTGGGGTGGTGTAACAGATGAGTTTACCAATAATTCTAGACAAATTATTGATACCCTTAGTGAGGAGCTTTTTATCTGGACATTACATCCTCTATCCATAAATACCTTAAAAGAAAAAGACATTCATAAGCTTAATTCTTTTGGTCAGAAGATATTCAATTTTATTAAAGATTATAAGGAAGTTACAATTAGTGTAGCACTTGAATACTTCAACAAAACACCATTAGAAGAAACACTATCTACATTATTCAACTTGATTGATGATAAATACTTGTTGAGAATGAGATTAAGATAAATCTTCTCATAACCTTTTTTTCTCTTATTTTTGATGTTTTTTACACCTTATCTTGAGTTCTTGGAAAAAGATAAATAAGGAAAACTTCAAAAATGGATTAGAAACGATTGACTTGACTGAAATGAAACGAAACTTCATATTCCCAGAAAGCCTCTTGTACTATTCAACATTTGTGTGGGTAGAAGATAGGGGCAGAGGTGTCTTTAGAATAGGTTTAACTGATTATGGTCAACATGTACTTGATGATATTATATCTATTAGTTTACCTGAAAAAGGAATATTCGTTGAAAAAGACGAAGAAATCGTCTCAATAGATTCTATCGAAGATATATTTGTTATTCAATCACCAATCAGTGGAACAATCGATGAAATAAATATGGAGATAAGGCAAGATCCAGAAATATTGAATGAAAGCCCCTATGAAAAGGGCTGGATATTGGAATTAGAGATTGGAGCTGAAGACGATTTGGATAGTCTCATGGATTATAATGATGTTCTTGATAGCTTCCACGAAGAAACCGAAGATGAAGATTTCGATGAAGATGATGAAGAACATGTCACCAATCTCGATGAAAATGAGGATTTCAACTATTAATGAACCTCTAAGGGCATTAAAATCTCTATGCTTGACCTCGAAAGTTTTAAATATTTTTTTGTTTTAATATTACAAAAACCTGAATGGGGCGTATCGTGACTTGGAATTTCATTAACTCCCTCTAATCTTTCAATAATAACTAAGTTAGTAGTAACTATTTTTTTAAACTATGGTGTGAGGAAATGTGAACAATGAGTAATTCAGAGAAGAAAATATCTTTGCCTTCTGAAGCTGTAAAGATTTATCAGATAATTGATGAAAATGGCAACATTTCAATCAGAGAATTAGAGAAACAGACAAAACTGGATCGTGGAAAATTGGAATATTATCTCGGTTTTCTAGTTACTAATGAATTAATTTCTCGTCTTGAAATTGAAAGTCATCAAATATCTCTTACAAATAACGGAAAAGAAGCAGCTGAAAATCAATTAGTAGAAAGACGAATTACTAAGATTCTCAAAGAGAAAGTAAGCGTTTCTTTCGCTGATCTTTCAAAATTAGTGAAAACAGAAAATAAAGAGATGAACGCTGGCGTTGGTCTTTTGAAGAAACAAGGCTTGATTAAGATAGACAAGGGTCAAATTAGCATAATCGACAAGAAAAAAGAAGTTAACAAAGAGCTTCAGATAATCTTAGAACAACTCTTATCAGGTGAAACAGTAGATACAAGTAATTTCAACGAAATATTACTTCAACGAAATTTAGCTTCTTTGGAAGAAGTTAAAGATATTCTTTTGGAAATACTAATTCCTTTCAAGGAAGTATCTCCATCCATTCAAAAAATGAGCGAAGTAAGTAGATTAACCCCTGAAATGATTAGAGATGGTTCTTGGCGAGATACGAGACTAAGGGAATATAATCTAAAGGCTTCCCCCCCTACTTTCTATGGTGGGAGAAAACAACCCTACGCTGAGTTTCTAGATGAAGTTAAGCAAAAACTGTGTGCTCTGGGTTTTAAGGAGATGAGAGGTCCAATAGTTGAACTAGAGTTTTGGAACTTTGATGCTTTATTTCAAGCTCAAAATCATTCTGCAAGAGAGTGGTCTGATGTATATCAGGTATCAAACCCGAAACAAGGCAAATTGCCAAAAGCAGACTATGTAGAAAATGTGAAAAAAGCTCATGAAAATGGTTATGATACCGGAAGTAAGGGTTGGCGATATAAGTGGGACCCATTAAAAAGTGCTCACTTAGTTCTACGTGCTCATGGAACATCTGTTAGTGCAAGAACCTTAGTAGACTTAGAAGTTCCATCTAAATATTTCTCAATATCTCGTTGCTTTAGGCCTGATACAGTAGACGTAACACATCTCTCTGAATTTACTCAAGTTGAAGGAATTGTCGTTGATCCTTCTATAACATTTAGAGATTTATTAGGGATTTTAAAGGCATTTGCAGTGGATATAGCTGAAAATGAGAATTTCAAATTTAAACCAGATTATTATCCTTTTACAGAACCTTCTGTAGAACTTAATGTTCTTGATCCAAATCTAGGTTGGATTGAATTCGGTGGAGCAGGGATTTTTAGGCCTGAAGTAACAAAACCTTTTGGAATTGAAGCGCCTGTTATAGCTTGGGGTTTAGGGATAGAAAGACTGTTTATGGTTAAAAATGGAATTACGGATATAAGGGAACTATTCAGTCATAAGTTTGACTGGTTGAGAACAGCTAAGATGTCGAGAGGTTAAACAAATGGTATCAATAAAAGCAAGTTACAAAAAAATGCAAGAAATGTTAGGTAAGCAATTATCAATTGAGCAACTAGACGATTTGCTTTCGTATGCTAAATCAGAAATTGATCAATACATCGAAGAAGAAGATATGCTTGTGATTGACATTAAAACCAGTAATCGACCTGATCTTTGGTCACCTGAAGGAATGATAAGAGAGATAAAAGGTATTCTTGAGGAAGAGAGTGGTATCCCAGAATATGAGGTGAAAGAAAGTGGCTATGTGGTGAAAGTAGATTCACAGTTAGCTTCTACAAGACCATACATAGCTTGTGCAATTGCAAAAAATATCTCCCTAACAGATTATTATATTAAACAAATTATGCAACTCTCAGAAAAGATTGATTTCTCCTATGGGAGAAGAAGAAAAAGGTCTTCTATAGGTTTCTATAATCTCTCGATGATAAAGAGTCCAATTGAATACAAAGTGATCGAAGAAACCCATGAATTTATCCCACTTGAATCTACAGAGAAGATGTCTTTAGAAAGAATTTTGGAAGAACATGAAAAGGGAAAGGAATTTGGTCATATCGTTAAAGAATACGGTCATTATCCGATTCTTCTTTCTGCAGATGGTACAACATTATCCTTACCACCTGTCATTAACAGCAATGACGTAGGTAAAATTACAGAAGAAACTACTGGCAGTTTAATAGAAGTAACTGGAAACAATTTTGAAACAGTTAATGTGGTTTTGAACATATTATGTCAGGTTTTGGTAAATCATGGTGCTGAAATTTATAGTGTCAAAATAGAATACCCACCAGAT
Source organism: Candidatus Heimdallarchaeota archaeon (assembly GCA_030607575.1). GTDB lineage: Archaea > Asgardarchaeota > Heimdallarchaeia > Heimdallarchaeales > Heimdallarchaeaceae > UBA460. The sequence goes on from JAUWJS010000006.1 coordinate 47,397, forward strand.
ATTTACATAGCGAGTGTAATAACTCCCCTTCTTGATAAAGAGGAGATTGAGATTGATCTAGATGTAGTAAACAAGTATCTTGGAACAAAAATGAAACCAAAAGATGCAGTAAAGTTAATTGCAAAAAGAAGATTCAATTGTAATTCAATTGATAGCAAAATTTTAACCATAGAAATCCCTCCTTACAGAAAAGATATTCTCCACTGGGTCGATATAGCTGAAGAATTAGCAATTGCTTTAGACTATAACAAAATTGGTCCAACAAAATGGACGGTTCTAACCACTGGAGGGCTTTTACCTGAAACTGAAAGCGAGAATTTGGTACGAAATATACTTGTAGGTGCTGGAGGAACTGAGGTACTTACAAACATTCTTACTGACCCTGAAATTTTAACTACTAGAGTAAATATTGACAAGCAAGATTATGTAAAAATTGAGAATCCTGTTACATCCACCTATAGTGTTATGCGTAAAATGATCTATCCACTTTTGATTAATGTTCTTTCTAAGAATACACATGAAACTTACCCACAGATGCTTTTTGAAGTAGGAGAAATTGTGAAATTAATAGACAAAAAGGTTGTCACACAAAGTAATGCTGCTTTTCTCTTTGCTGACGCAGATGCTAGTTTTGAAGATACCCATAAAAGATTGAATCAACTTTTATCTTTATTGAATACTAACTATGAAATAAAACAAGTCAATCATCCGTCATTTACTGAAGGAAGATGTGGGCAGATAATTATTGAGAACAAAGAATGTGGAATTATAGGAGAATTTCATCCAAGTATACTTGAGAATAATCAGATTTGGGTACCTGTAGTCGGTTTTGAAATAGAATTACCACTTATTCCTAGTTTGAAATGTAAAGTAAAAAGTACAGACTAAAATAACTTTTTACTCCTTTACCTTATTTTCAAGAAACAAAACTCTTTCCCAGACAATGTCCATAATCTTTTCTATAGCAATTGTCCCATCTGAAGTTTCTATTATAGGGATATTGAGTTTATTTGCTTCTTCAACAAGATAAGTTTGAATTTTTCTTATCTCTTGAAATGAGCTAAGATATCTGTCTGCACCTCTTTGTTTTACTTCTGAACCTCTTGATTGAATTCTTCGTAGATGTTCTTCTTCATTTTCTAGATAAAAAAGTATCATCAAGACATGTGATTCATCAAGAACTGAACGATTTAGAATATTGGGAGCAAGATGAACACCTTCAATAATTGTATTTTCTCTAGAGTACAAAGCTGATTGAATAGCAGCTTCCACACCAACAATCACATGCCTGCATTGCTCTTCATAACCAACTATTGCTTGTCGTAAGATTGGATTTATCGTTGGTTTCAAGTATTTGTAAGCTTCATAGCTACTACTGTGTAATTCAGGTATTAGATTAGAAGAAATTGTATGTCTAAGAATCTCTCTAACCATATCAGTCCCAATTATGTTGGTTATTTCAAGTCTCTTTGAAAGATCTACAGAAAGAGTGCTTTTACCAATTCCGGGGACTCCAGCTAATAAGACGATGATGGGTTTGTATTTTTCCTCTCCTTCAAAAACTATATATCTCTCAGCTAAACGTTTGTCTATTTTTTCAATTGCTGAGGTTATAATCTTAATCAGTTTCTTCTTAGATGGTGTTTCGGAAGCTGAACTAATTTCTTCTTCAACCTGATTTGCTACCTCTAAAGCAAGATTAGCACTAATTCCAATAGAATACAATGATGAAGACAATATACCTTTTGAGAAATACTCATACTTGTCTTTCTTCGTTTTAATTCTAAGAAAATTTTTGGAATTATTACTAGTCATTAAGCATAATAATCGCAATCTTATCTAAAAAGTTAACTTTTTAACAGTTTGATTATATTTTTCTTTAAAGTTAATTTACCGTGATAGAAAAATGGAGAAAGAACCTCAAATCTATATTCAAGGAAAAAAGAAGCATTTATTTTCTAGAGGGATTCTTGCACAAAAACTAAGAATGATTGGTTTTTCACTCTCAGAAGGTTATGAATTCTCGATTCAAATTTATAATGATTTAGCAAATCTCCAAAAAGAAACTATTAGTAAACAGAAACTAGATGAAATTGTTTCTTCTCATTTAACTAATTCACAAGATGTTGGTGTTGGCAACAAATATTTGATGATTGAACAATGGAGAGATTCTAATATTCCTCTCTGGATCCTTATATCTGGTGCAATTGGTGCTGGAAAAAGCACTCTTTCCAGACAAATAGCTGGAGATTTGGGTATTCAACATGTTGTGGGAACTCAAGTAGTTCGCGATGTTTTAAGAAAGGTTCTTTCAGCAGATGTAATGCCTGAGCTTCATTCTTCATCCTATAGGGCTTATCAGACTCTTCGACCAATTTACAGTAGTCGTTTTGATGAAGTACTTATAGGATTTGAAAATCACTCAAAACTAGTTAACATAGGTGTTGAAGCAATTTTATCAAGGGCCGAAAAAGAGTCAGTATCGATCGTTGTAGAAGGAGAACATTTACTACCTGCATTCTTTGATGAAACTATTCTAAATAAACCAAATGTGCTTTACATCACTATAGCTGTTCCAGATCCTGAGATGCATAGAGAAAACCTAAGTTCTCAATATACTCAAGAAAAGGAAGATTTACTCAATCATTTCGAGATTATTAGAAAGATTCAAGAGCTCCTTGTTAACGAAACTAAAATACGTAAATTGCCTTTAATTGAAACAATCAAAGGTGAAAATACAATAAAAAAACTTCGAGAACTTGTAGTAGATAAAATTGTTTCATTAGTTTCATCGCAATAGAAATTCTTTAAAATTCACAAATTTATCCTTATTTGCCAATGATGTAGTTGCAACGACCTGATCACTGATGATCGACTTTTGGCTGAGGCAATAAAGTGATTAAAATGTCAGAAAGTACATGTTATATTCATACAAAATATACTGCAATTAATGAATGTAATAGATGTAAGCTTCCTATTTGTGACGAATGCTCTAAAACTTACTGGCAAACAAACGCATTATTAGCGATGTTTCAATCACAAACACACCAGCAAGAAAAAATAATTTTGTGCCCTGGATGCTTGAAAAAGACAAGGATACGTAATGGTTTCTTCCCTGGATTATTATTAATTTTAATTCTAGGTATGATTGCTGCAGGCATTATATTCGGAGTTAGGTAGATGAAGTACTTATCTGGTTTAATTTAAGAATTGTTTTTTTCTTCTTTATTATTATTGTCATTAACAATGTCTAGATTATTATCTTTTTCAGTATTTTCAGCTAAATATTCTGTATCAATTTCCTCAATTTCCTTGACTAAATCTACATCACATATTGGACAGACAATTAAATCGCTTGATATAATAGAACCACATGAAAAACATGTAATTGGAAATACATCTTCTTCCTCCCAATTAAATGTATATGGTTTTTTCCCCCAAGTTCTTGATCTCCACTTTTCCATATCAACCTCCCCGTCTTCCTTCATAAATTCTTTAAAATTGAATGTTTCAGTTGGGACTAGTTTTTTGTTTATCATTCTTTGGTAAATAAAGACAAATAAAGGAAAGAAGATGATATGAGATAATAATATAGAGAGAAAAACATTAGCAAGAGAAGTTTCATTTAAATTATAAACAATTGGAAGAACAAATGATGCTATTAGAGAGCTAACTGCAAACGTTATGAATTCTAAGATTAGAAAAACAATAAGAGAAAAACCGGCTATAATTGAGATATCTTTGATAACTGTTTTAACAATTAAACCTCGTTGCTTATCTTTGAAGTCAATTTTTAAATATTCCAAGTAACTTCTAAATGCACCTATACTTGTCTTTGTTACTAACAGTGAAAGGAAAATAGTAATTATTGAAGCACTAAAGAACAAAACTATACTAATCCACCAGTTATAAACTAAATATCCTAAGGACTCTACTAACCAACTTTTATACCCTAAAAAATTCATATCTAAGATTCTGAGTAAAGGATAGAGTTTCCCTAAAACTGTGAAAACAAAGAGTAGGAAAAACGTGAATACAAAATTGATCTTAAATAGATTACCCAATTCTTGATTTTTCTTCATAACAGCTTTTTGTTGTTTTTCCCAAGG
>JAUWJS010000054.1 GCA_030607575.1 Candidatus Heimdallarchaeota archaeon
AAGCATAATACATGGAGCTATTTTTGTTTTTGTACTCTCCTTGCTAATGTTCCATGGGTCTTGTTTTAAGAATTTATCAAAATCGAATGCATTATTGTAAGCTGTAACAAACTTTCCTGAAAGAATTTGTCGTACTTCTTCAACTACAGTAGGCAATTCCTTTTCTGCATTTTGTATTTCATCAACTGATAGAACACCTTTTCTGAATATCCATGAGTTGAGTAAGTTATCATTCCATGTGCTTGTGTCATAATGAATTATTGAGTGGTACACTTGGGTTATTTTCTGTTTTACTACATTTGCACGCATTATGGCAATTTCAACAACAAGATCTTTAGGTGATCCTTCAAGACCAGTGGTCTCAATGTCCAAGACATAGATATCCATTAAGATAAGAAAATTAATTACTCCTTTAAGTTTTTACCCCTCCCTTAAGAAAGTGAAGAATTTAGGAAGTATACTTTGATTTTCTTTAATCGTGATATTTCTTCATACCAGCAAGTATAGGAATCTGAAGAACATTTTCATCTGGTGTATAAGAGCAGTTCCAATTGTCATTATAAGCACATAAAGGATTATAAGCTGTATTGAAATCAACCAAATATTTTTCCTTTGAAATCTTCTCTATTTCTACATATCTTCCTATTTTATAAGACTCCTTACCAGTAGTTTTGTCTTTGAATGGAAGGAAGAGATAATCATCTTCAATTGGTTTGAAAATAGTAAGCATATTCATCTGACCATCAATCTCAAATTCAATATAACCAAAACGAATGTATTTTCTTTTATCGTCTTTAGTAGTAGGGATTGTTATTTCACTCTGATATTCAAATTGCTTCATATCTACTATGAATTCATACTTTTTATCAATTGGAAAATAGGCTAATCCTTTGAAATCTAGTTTTTGTTCATGAGTTAGAGGGGAATTTGGAGATTTTTGGAAAATTATATCATTTCGTTCTCTAATTCTCTCTACTTTTTCCTTATGGGTTTTCTCTACCATAAAAGTAAGAGAAATCTGCTCTTTTTTAATAATACGCTTGAACAAATATCAAACCTTTATAATTTATTCTGGTTTAAAGTTCTTGTTTATAATTTCGAATATTTCATTTGCTATCTTTTGAGAACAACCAGAACCATTTTCAATTTTTTTCAACTCTTATTTACCCATCTTGGGGATTTTCACTCCAATAAATAACTTTGCAGCAAAGTTACCTTCTTGAAAGTGCATCTTTCTTGGAAGAGCATGAAAAATGGTAATTAGATAAATGCAACTTTGTCATTTAAAAAATTGCATCTGAACCATTATTCTCCCTTATTCTCAATCATTACTTCTTATTATTGTAACATCGTTAATATAATAAGCGTGGATTTTAATGTTAGTTCATGCAAGAAGAAAACGTACGAACTGGGTGGTTTTTTAGAGATTCAGAACCTCCAAATGATAATTCTTATTATGAAAATATGACTAGATGTGTTTTTCAAGCAGGTTTAAGCTGGAAGCTAATTTCTGATAGGTGGCCTAATTTCAAAAAAGCTTTCAAAGATTTCAACATAAAAGAAGTAAGTAAGTTTGATGAAGACGATATTGGAAGACTATTACAAGATTCAGGAATAATAAGAAACAGAGCTAAGATTGAATCAGCAATTATCAATGCAATAGTCTTTTCAGAGATTAAGGAAGAGTATGGATCCTTTAGAGATTTCATGGATAATTTAGATGCATCTGAGAATTACAAGCATATCAAAAAAGAACTATCGAAACGTTTTGAACGAATGGGTCCTAAAACATCCATGATATTTTTGTATAGTATTGGTGAAAATATAAAACATGAAGGTTAGTGCTTAGAAATTACTATCTTCATTAAGCTAAGAATACTAAAATTACAAAATCTATTATCACTAAAGCAAATGTTAGAATTGCTGATATAACTAATACAATTAGTAACATTTTGTAATTCTTTTTACCATAAATACCAATGGCGTTAACGATTGCATACAATATTAACCCCATTGCAAATAGAAATAAATAGAGTCCCCAAGTTAATTGTAAGATTAACGCAATCCCCCCAACAATAGCTAGTATGGACATAATAAACTCTGCAATAACATGGTACAATCTTTCAAATGGATGTTCTATAAATCGAATTCCTTTTTTTCTAAGTAATACTATGATCCAGAGTGAAGCTGTTATAGTACCAGCACTAATTGAGAAAATACCTGATATTATTTCCAGAACCATGATTCTTCTGTGAAATACTTTGTTATAATATTTTCTAAGAATTACAACCATTTTGAAAATCTAATGCCAATAAAGTCTAAAGTTAAAATAAAGAAAAAGAGGAAAAAGGAAAAATAGACTAAACTATAAGTGCTATTTTGCTCACAATTAAGTCTGGCCATAGACCAAGAACTATTAGAACAACTGCAATTAAAGCTAAAGCCATTTTTTCGAATATTGGAATTTTTATTTTGCCTGTATCTTTTGAGTCTGGCTCATCGAAGAGCATTTTCTTGAGAATATATAGATATCCTCCTAAAGCTAGTAAGGAGTTAATGATAGCCATAACAACCAACAAAATGCTGTTGATAAACATCAAAGGATTAACAGCATTGGCACCACCATTGAAAGTAGCGAGAATTACCATTAGTTTTGAAGCAAAACCACCTGTTATAGGAATACCTCCTAAGGATAGCAAGCCTATTGTTAGGACTGCACCAATAAAGGGTGATCTTCTTCCTATACCTTTCATGTCTCTGAGATCTCTTGATCCAAGTGTTGTAATTAGAACTCCACTGAGCAAGAACAGACCACCTTTACCTAAAGAGTGTGTAAGTATATGGAATACTGATGCTTGAACTCCTAAATTACCAGGAGCTAGAGAACCAATTCCGAGTATGATGTAACCAAGGTGTACAGTGGTCGAGTATGCTAAGATTCTCTTGAAATCAACAATATCTTTACGCTTAAATTGAGAGAACACTAAGTAATTCCCCTCAATCATAGTTAAGATACCTAACCAAGAGATAACAGCTCCGGCACCAGCGCTTAATACATCAGGAGTATATGCGAAGTATAAAGTTCTATAGATACCTATTGCACCAGCTTTAACAACGATTCCAGAAAGTAGTGCGGAAATAGTTGAAGGAGCTGAGCTGTGAGCATCTGGCAACCAGGCGTTCAAGAATAGCATAGCACCTGTTACTGCAAAGCCTGTTATGAACAGAGCGATTATTACTGCGGCTATAGCTGATGTACCACTAGCTTGTACTGCTATGGAAACGAGTTCAAAGTTCACCGAACCATAGAAACCGTATGTCAAAGCAGTAGCTAATAAAACCAACATACTTCCAGCAGTTGACATGATGAAGTATTTCATCGAGGCTTCCACTGCACCTCTTTTTGCTCTCTCAAAAGCTACCAGCACATAAGCACTTAGTGCAAACAGTTCCCATCCAACAAATAGTGTGATGAAATTGTTTGCCATAGTTACAGTGATTAAACCAGTGAGCAAAGTGAAGATCAATGCATAGTAGTAACCAAGTCCATTTTTACCTTTCATGTAGTTAACACTGAATAGTACTACCATCCAGACAAGGAAGCTGAATATTGTGATTAACACTGCTTCGAGTTGCCCAAACCTTAGTAAATCTCCTGTTGTACTAGCAATGTAGTCTCTAAACGCAGGTACATAAGCTGAAATAAATCCTAGAACAAAGACACCTAACGCAATTATGTTAGCTAAAGCATGATTAACACAATCAGCTTTTATCTTCATTTTGGTTAAGAATTTCTTCAGTTGCTCAAATAGTGACAAGAGTATAGCACCTGCAATTGGTATAATCAAGATTAAGGATAGATATGTGTTCAACATTAGACCATCACCACCAACAAAGTAGCTAAGACAATAAATATCGCTACCACTGATCCAAAGATCATGTTCCAGTTTATCTTACCAGTCTTGAAGAATGATAATTTTTGACCAATCCAGAAGACAGGTTTGACAAATACTAAGTTGTACAAGTGATCAATATAGAATCCGTTTGCTACAAAAGTTCTCAGGGCTTTGAAGACATTGATTTTTTCTACAAAACCTACTTCTGTTTGTCCTTTACCATAGAACAGATAAGCTAATCCTAACCCAAGAATGATTGCACCTATTGCGCATAAAAATGGCACCAGTACTACGTGAATTAGGCTATATCCTGTATCTCCTGTAAAGAAGTTACTAGCTGGGCCTTCAATTATGAAACCTGTAGCTACTACAAAAACTGCTAATATAGCTAGAACAATTCTCATGATATACTTTGGTTTGTGCACCTGGGCTCCACGGTTCTTGCCATGGAATATCATCAAAAACATTCTTGCAGCATATAAAGTTGTTAAGAATGCTACTAAAATACCTACGGTGAAAGTAAACCAATGCATTGAGGCACCATCAATTGCTGCTGCTTCATATGCAGCTGTTATTATCATTTCTTTGGAATAACCACCATTTGTGATAATTGGAATACCTATTAAACCGAGAACACCAACCAGCATGAATCCGTAAACCCAAGGTAGTTTCTTTCTCAAACCACCCATTTTCTTCATATCTCTTTCTTCTGCAATAGAATGAATTATTGCACCTGCTGATAAGAACAGTAGAGCTTTGAAGATTGAGTGGGATAATAAGTGCATCTGACCTGGTATTAGTCCAGTTCCATGATCCTCTCTTATTGTAAAGGCTAAGAACATATAGCTTAGTTGTGAAATTGTGCTGTATGCAAGAACTCTTTTCAGATCTGTCGTAACTAATGCACCAAATGCAGCAGCTACACAAGAAACTCCAGCTATTATCATTAGGGCAATGTAGAAGAATTCGCTATCCCAGATGGGTGAGAATCTAGCTACTAGGTAGATACCAGCCTTAACCATTGTTGCAGCATGTATTAGTGCTGAAACTGTAGTTGGACCTTGCATTGCATCTATATCAACTGTATCACCTGCACTCAACCATGATTGCAATGGGAATTGTGCAGATTTTGTTATCGGAGCTAAGAGTAATAGAATACTCATAACAATCGGATAAGTTCCTCCAAGTGGTGTCGTTGTATCTATGATCAATGGATTAGTTAAACCAAGTTTTTTGTTTTCGTAATACATCCAAGCTAAGAACGCTAAGAGACCAACATCTCCAATTCCTGTCATGATAAGAGCTTTAATTCCACTCTTTGCTGGTTTTTCTCCTTTGTCACCCTTCTTCATGTAGAAGTGTCCGATTAGGAAACAGGAACAAAGTCCTACAATTTCCCAGCCAAGGAATAAGAATACCATATCATGAGCAAGAACTAGTAATAGCATACCTCCAACGAACATTTGAATGAAGAACCAATATCTTGCTTTGTGTTTGTCTTCTTTCATGTATTCTATAGAGAAGAATGCAATTAGCATACTCAAGATTGATACAATTAGCACCATTAAAACAGATAATGAATCTAGATATATTCCTGATTTATTATCGCCCCAATTTAGCCAATTTAAGAGATAGTAAGTTTCTCCTTTATAAGTACCAAATATCAAAATTGACATTATTGCTGATACTGCTATTGTAGATACGCTGAAGAAGTCTCTAACTGTTGGTAATTTCTTCAATAGTAATGATAGAAAAGAACCAATAATAGGAACTACTACAGAAATTATTGCAAATAGTATTATTGTTTGTACCATTTTTATCACCTCTTCAATGTAGCCATCTCATCTGTATCCACGCTATGAGCATGGCGATAATTGTTGATGGCTATTGCTAAACCTACAGCCAATACAGCTGCACCAATAGCGATTGAAATCAAAGGAAAGATCTGTGCAAATCTTGTGAAGGTTGCATTTGCAATGTTGGCTCCCAAAGCAATAAATACGACATTTACAGCTATTGTCATTATTTCAATCCCCATAAGAATCTTGATGAGATTTCTTTTTCCAAGTAATGCATACAAGCCTACACCGAATAAGACTATGCCTAGAATCAGTAAATGTAATTGTTCTATCATGCTTTTGTCTCCTCCTTGTGTTTCTTCTTATGATGAATAAACAATGATCCAATGCCTATAGATGTTGCAAAGAACACAACAGCTTGTAGTATCAAATCAGTTAATCTTTCTGTCCATAGAGCACGTAAGGAATCACCTGTAGTGCTTGTTCCGAGTGTAATACTAAGACCTGAAGTTACAACTGCCCAAATAGCTATTCCCATTAGAATGGCTACAATGACAAGTGCGATTACAGATCTTTTCCAGTCAAATGATTCATCTCTCTGTTTTTCTGTTAAAGCTACAACCACAACAAATAGTGCAGTAAAACCACCACCATATACTATGAGTTGTATCCACGCTAGAAATATAGCGTTAAGCGTCAGTAGCAATACCCAGAGAAATAGATTCATAGCTATCAAACCAATTATAGAAAACATTAGTCGTCTGCATTCCAGTGCAAAGATTGCAGCTAGAATCGTTAGAATCATGAATATATATATGCTTACTAAACTCATTATTCAATTCCTCCTTCTAAAACAGGGTCAGCAGCATCTCTTGGATACTTCTTCTTTATTGCAACTAAAACTGTAACAAGTACTAGTGCTAAATAGATAAGAGCTGCTTCTAAAGTTGCTCCTGGGGCTATTCCTACAAAGAAAACTGTAGCTAGAATGAATGCTGCAATATCAAACAGAACAAAGAAAGCAATGAACACGTAAGTGTCAATGAATATTTTTCTAGGTTTGGCTAGAATAGAACCCTCTCCGCTTGAGAAAAGATCTTTTTTCATTTTACTTTGTTCTGGAGGCTGTGTACCAAGTAAGTACCGTACTCTTTTGCTGATTAACCAAACTACAACAGCGAGTACTATACTGGCCACAAGGTCAATTATTAATGCTATATACCATTCCATCAATATTACACCCCTATCATTTTTAATCCAATAGTTAGCATTAGTGCGACTATTGCAATTGGAAGAACAATTTTCCAAGCTAACCTTACTGTTTGATCGATCCTAATACGAGAAATTAATGTTCGTAAGAAAGACATAATGGCTATTACAGCTATTAATTTCAATGTAAAGAATATTATATTCAAGAAACCCATCAAAACAGGATTCACTATAACTGCTTCTAGACCCACAGAAGGGCCACCTAGAAACAGTGTCACAATTAATCCACCAATGAAGAATGCACCTATTCTTTCTCCAAGAATAATTAAAGCATATCTCCAACCGCCATATTCTACTAACCATCCATCAGCAAGCTCTGTGTGAGCTTTAGGAGAGTCAAATGGGAATTGCTCAAGCTCAGCCATCATGACAATGATAGAAATAGCAAAAGCAATAACTAGACCTATTATAAGCCATAGATTATCACCAATACTCGCAAAAAGATTTGCGCTAATTTCACCAAGTCTGAAGGTTGAAGTTGTGTTAGGACTTCCCCCAACTCCTACAATTAGGACAGGTACAAGTAAACTGAATGCCAATGGAATTTCGAAGCTTAAAGCTTGCAAAATTGATCTTGTTGCACCAGTTTGAGCAAATGGATTCTTTGTAACAATACCCATGAAATATACGAGCAATCCAAAAGAAAGAATGATAAAAAGTACAAAGAATATATCGAAATCAAATGCTGCAAAACCAGTTGCTACGCCAGTAATATCATCGAAAACGGCTATAGGAATCATTAAAGCTCCTGTAAGCGAAGTAGCGAAGAACAATATTGGTAAAACAGTCATCCAGAATTTACTAACACCTGTTGGTATTATAGACTCCTTTGCTGTCAATTTGACTATATCGTATAGAGGTTGTAAAAATGGTGGACCTTTTCTGTTTTGCCCCCTAGCATAAACTTTTCTATCAAGCCAATCGATAAATAAAGCCATGATAACAATGAAAAGAATACCGGGAACAGTTATCATTAACAGTGTTTCAATCCAAGTCATTTCGCATAAATCCTCCATTAAGGACTATTTTATTATGCTTCTTGTTTACCTTACTTTAAATAGGGTTAACAGTCGCGACATTGATACTGATTAAGAGCTAATTATTAAGTTTTATCGTGGGTAGTTGGGGAAAAAAATTTGAATAAAACAGCTCTTAGTTAGAGTAAAAAACCAAAATGTGCTAAAAAGGCTGATTTTGCTAATAATCCTTACTCTGTTGAAGAGCTAACATATAGATTTGACCAACAGAGATACCACCATCACCAGGAGAAACTTTTTCGTTTGTAAATACTTTTTTCTGATTTAGTGATAATTTTTTAACAATTTCATCAATTATAATACTGTTTAAACTTACTCCTCCTGAGATCAAAATATTTTCAATTCCTTTATCGTTACTTAACTCATTAGTTATTTCTGCTAAGCTTCTTCCGAATGCTTGTTGAACTGCAAATCCAAGCTCGGATTTCTTGAATTTTCCTCTTACATCTATCAGATCTGGAAAAATCTTCGAAACTTCAAGCTCATAAAGTCCATTTTTATTTGAATAAGGAATACTTAATTTGGGGAGATCGCTGTTTTTCCTTTCACTCAAGCTTAGGCCTTCTAGTCTGATAGCTGGTTCTCCCTCATATGTTTGTTCTTGACATATTCCTAAGAAAGAACTTATTGCATCTAGAAATCTTCCTGAACTTGTTGTCATAAATCCTTTTGGGAAATTCCCCTTATCTATCTGTTTTGTGATAAATTCCAATTCATCTCTTCCTCTTGGAAGGTGCTTTGCCAAAGGTTTTACTATTGTAATTAATTCATCTATTGAGTATGTATGAGAGAGTAAAGAAATCAAGGTTCTTACCGGATACTTTACTGCCAGATCTCCACCTGGAAGGGTATATTGTTCTAAATGCCCTACTCTTTCTAAGCGGGAGATTAATCCAGTAAATATTTCTCCACCCCAAATGGTTCCATCTCGACCATACCCTGTTCCATCTAATGCCAATCCAATCACTTCTTCTTCAGGGTTAATCTTATTTTCAAGTGCTACACTAGCGATATGTGCTTCATGGTGTTGGAACGCAAAACATTCTTCTACATTAAATTTTGCCGCGATTTCCTCGATGTTTGTTGAAGTAAGATATTGTGGATGCATATCATATGCTATAGCATCAATTTTTGTTTTGTATAGTTTGAGAATATGTTCAATTGCATCTAGCATATACTCATAGGTTTCAAGTAGTGTAACTGTTCCTATATGTTGTGTTGGAATTATTTTTGATCCTTTCATAAGGGAAGGAATAAGATGCATCTCTGCTCCTATCCCCAAATAAGTTGAAGACCCTATGTCTATGCTTGAAAGAAGTGGTTCTGGAACCCAACCCCTTGATCGCCTTAGAAATTTTGTAGAAAATTTTTCTCCTAGTTTGTTAATTCTTATAACAGAATCATCATTGCGTTGGTAGATCCTTCTATTATGCAATAGAAAGTAATCAATGTAATCCAATTTTTCTTTTATCTCTTTATTGTCTATAAACATTGGATAATTAGATGGATTCGCACTAGTCATAACAACAGTTGGTTCCTTCATTTCCTTAAGCAACATATAGTGTATACCAGCGTAAGGTAACATAACACCTACATTATGTAAACCTGGTGCCACCCATTCAGATAGATAGTAATCCTTGTTTCTTTCTAATAAAATGATAGGTTTTCTAAAAGATGTCAAGAGTGTTTCTTCTTCAGAATTAAGGTTAGCAAATTTCTTAATAACTTCAACATTCCTTCCCATTATTGCAAAAGGTTTGTACTTTCGTTTTCCCTTTGCTTCTCTAAGTTTGATTAGAACTTCATCATTAAGAGTAGAGCAAGCTAGATGTGTTCCTCCTATCCCTTTGATTGCTACAATTTTTCCATCCTCTATTTCCTTAGCAATAAATATTACCAACTCTTTTTGCGATGAAAAAGATATTTCTTCATTGTTTGATGAATAAACAGAATATGTGGGACCGCAATCTATACAGCATGTCGTTTGCGCATGAAACCTTCGATCATCAGAATTTTTGTAATCATTATCACACTCTGAACAAAAAGGAAAATCTGTCATAACAGTATTTGGTCTGTCATAAGGAATTTGTTCAATAACAGTATACCTAGGACCACAATCTACACAAGAGTTGAAAGGATAGTCTGCTCTTCTTCTTTCTTCAGATTCCAGCTCCTGTAGGCATTCCTTACATATTGAGACATCAGGAGGAAGATAAGAAAAGCCTACACCCTTTGATTGACTTGAACTCTTTGCAATCTCAAAGGATTCAAAAAGAGAAGAGGTTGTTTCCCAATTTACCTGAAATGATTCATAAATACATAATTTAGGTTTTTTTTCCTTAAGCTGTTTAACAAATCTACTCAAGGTTTCCTTTGATCCTTGAACTATTATTTTTACTCCTGCATCCCCCAAATTTTGTACGTTACCTTTAAGATCTAGCTCCTTTGCAAGATTATACACAAATGGTCTGTAACCTATTCCTTGTACTATTCCTGAAACTAAGATTTCTATTACATTGACCATCTCTATGACCCTTTTAACACACTCTAGGTATAGGTTCACCTAAAGGTTTTCTTAATAATCTATGTCCACCAATACTAGTTCTTAGAACTACTTTTCCTCTGTACTTGTCTGTGGCTTCACCTATTATTTTGGCATCTTTTCCTAATGGATGATTCGTTATTTGAGTTAATACCTCTTCTGCTTCTTCAGCGGAAACAGCAATAATTGCTTTTCCTTCAGATGAAAGAGAGAAGATATCTATACCGAGTAATTCACAAACTCCGTTTACTTCTGGATGAATGGGTATTTCATCCTCATTCAGTAGAAGTCCTACATTAGATTTTTCTGCAAATTCATTTAATGCACTTCCTGTTCCTCCTCGCGTGGGGTCTTTCATGGCATGAATTGCTCCTTCTTTGACAAGAGGTAATAGGAGATCTACTAAAGGTGCGACATCAGATTCCAAAGTAGTCTTAAGATTAATCCCCTCTCTTCCAGCAATCAATGAAGCACCATGCATTCCTGGAAATCCCGTAATTATTATTTTATCTCCTACTTCCACATTTGAATCACTAATTACATTAGGCGATATACGAATCCCTAAACCTGTAGTACTGATATATAGAGAATCTACTTGCCCCTTAGGTAAGACTTTGGTATCTCCAGCAATAACAGCTACATTATGTTCTTCACATGTTCTAGCAAACGAAGTTAAAACCTTATGAACATCCGAATAAATAGTTCCTTCTTCAATTAGTAATGCACAGGTAATTGCAATGGGTTTTCCTCCCATCATTGTAACATCATTTATAGTTCCTGCCGCAGCAAGCACACCAATGTCACCTCCTGGGAAGAAAATGGGATCAACTGTATGTGAATCTGAACTTACAATTAAAGTTAAATCCCCAGAAAGAGGAATTGTCGCTCCATCATCTAATTCATCAACTCCAATACCATTATCAATGGATTTAGTCTTGTAGATACTTAACAAAGAATTAAGAAAAGTATCCATAAGTGAGCCACCAGCTCCATGGTTAAGCTCAATTATTGTGTCAGGTTTCATGCCAAAATCAAATAATATATAGTCTTTTTAAATATGAAGATTTGATAAAGAAAATAGATTTAATAGATTGGAGCCGAGACCGGGATTTGAACCCGGGAGTCTTACGACAATGGATTAGCAATCCATCCTCATACCGCTTGAGTATCTTGGCGCAGGTCTTTCTTGTTTTTTGCATATTATTTTGAATTTAAATATTTCTACTTGGTTTAATTATATCACGGGTTAAGCTTCTGCATTGCTTTACTATAAGAGGTTATCTCGATATATCTAAATTACTAACTGAGTTTTTATATCATTTTATTCAATATATTTTAAGAGGTAGTGTTCTAAGTGTCTCAAGTACATATTCAAAGACAAAAAGAAGTAAAAACTTACGATTTGCCTTTAAGTGTTTGAGCCTTTCACATAGGAAAGCAATTAATAGAAGAATTAAAGATTTGGAAGAATCTCAGGGACAGTTAATCAACAAAAAAACCGTTCAAGCAGCTCTACAATTGTTAAGATCAAGTCCCAAAGATCTATTCCCTAGAAGCAAATTGAGCAAAGCAATTAACAAAAGTCCAAATATAGCGGAAAGTGCTTTTCATTGGGTATTCATAGGAGTTAAAGGTAAGCTTGATAGAGAATAATAGAAGAAATAATATCCTTAAAGAGATAAAAAATAAACTACCACACTTTATTGCAGCGGTTCTAGTTAAAAACCAAAGTCAAATACTTTGTATTGAGGATTTACATATTAACCCTAAAGGATTAAAAGGAGTTTTGGCAAGAGCTTTTTACAACATGCCTGATGAAACAGATATCTTTGAAAAAGCTGTTCTGTTAGCTTCGAGTGTTCAAGGATTCAAGATTGATTTAGTTCGTGTTGATCCTAGAAATACAAGTAGATTGCATCATAAGTGCGGTAAGAAAACACAAAGAGAATTAAACAATTTCGACTTTGCTTACTGTAGTAACTGTAAGGAAAGAATAAATATTCATTATAATTCAGCTAAAAACTTAGTCATAAAAGGTACAAAATACTTACAATCATCTACTTTACCCTCATTGCACGTGAGGGTTTCGGGAACAATTCCGTCAAGTGACGTCTAATAACATAGAATATTAGACAAGCTTCATTTCGTGCATTTGAGTATCTCGGCTAGCTATTTTCTAATCTTCCTATCTGTTTTTAATTTAAACATTTCGAATTTATTCAAATAAAAACTTAATTTCTGCCTGAATCAAATCTCGCCAATAGCAAAGATTAAAAAACAATTTATTTTCTATTGCTTTGCCTAGTAAGGGCAGAAAGCATTTGGATGCGTTCCAAATGAACAGGAAAGTTAAGTCCTTCGACGTGTGGTCCTGTACTGAGTTCAGAGATGACTTGGGAACGACCTTTCGTTGCGCTGCGGCGCGGCCATAGTGAGGGGGTAACACTCAGACCCATTCCGAACCTGAAAACCTTACTAGGTTTTTCGCGTTTACTCAAAAAAAAGGAAAGAAATATGTGTTTTAAGTTGGATTTTCAAGCTTGCACTATTTTAGTTCCAAATGGTGCAAAAGCTAAACCTATCATTTTGAAATGTTGAACTGCAAATGGTATCCCTACAATTGTTATAGCCCAAATGAAAGCTGCGAGTAAGTGACCTATTGCAATATACCAACCACCAAAAAATATCCAAAGGATATTTAGAAGTATTTTTCCTACTCCTGTTGGTTCTCTTTCTATTTTGCGTCCAAAGGGCCAGATTGTAAAAGCTGCGATTTTGAAGGCTGCGATTCCAAATGGTATTCCTATTATTGTTAGACACATAATGAAACCTGCCAATAACCATTCAATAGTTGTCCAAAATCCTCCAAAAATTATCCAAAATAAGTTTCCAATAAGACTTAAAATTCCTGCCATATTATCACTTTTAATTTCTATTTCTTCTTATGAAAGTGCATTAATACTCACAATAATGGTTTTAAGTTTTTGTGATACAATAAGGAGAAATCGGGTATTTTAAGCAAATCTACTCATTATGAATTGACAAAAAAGTGATTTTATTCATTTTTTAACATAAAACTTAATAATTAGCAATTTTGATTCGATTCGTTCTGGTTTCAGTAGGGGTTAGTATGCTTAAATCACAGACTAATGGAACAAATAACCAATCAACAAGGCCCATTAGTCCACCTTTTATTTTCAGAGACCCCAACTCACCAGAGAAAATCTATGGAATGGCTCATTCACTTCAAGAGTTGGCAGAAATTCTTCCCTTCATTCCTTACTTTTCGATAGAATTTCACGCCTACCGCGTAGAAAGTGATAGTTCAATTTCCAGCGATCTTGGACTATGGTTAAGATATATTCTTAGTTTAAACGAATTAGCTGATGAAATCGAAAAACTAGCTTCTTCTATCGAAGGACTTGATTTAAAAGAAAAGTTGATTCAATTATTAAATGCTCATTTCTTAGATGAGTGAATAATAGTTTATATGTTCTTAAATTTCAATGCACTTGGTTCATAAATATCTCCATTATTAAGGAGATCATGAATAACTGCTTCTATTGTAGATTTTGCTAGTTTTGTTTGATCTATCAATTCTTCTAAATCTATACCATTTTCGGAATTCAAAATAATGTCAAATATAATTTTCTTCTCCTTTTGAAAATTTTCTGTTTCCATTGCTTGTTCTGAGGAAATTATAAAGTTCTTTTTTGCATATCTTTTTATTTTCTTGGTTCTTAGGTACATTTCTTTATTATAATCTTCATTTTTTAGAACAGTTTCTGGGAATAGATAGATTTCATCCTCACTTACTCTTGGTCTTCCGATGATTTCCGCTTCATCACTTTCTTCCAGAACATCATTAAGAATCGTTGCGTCATCTTCCCATCCCTTTACACGAATGACTTCAGTACCGTCATCAATTGAAATGGAAGCAAAAGCTTTTTTGTCCTCACTAGCAGTGCTAAAGTATTTATTTACTACAGTTCCAGTGATTCTAACTTTGTAAACCTTCTCTCCGTTAGCTGAGGTTAACATCCATCTTGAAAATTTGTCTTTTCCCTCTTTTGCTACTTTGCCATTAATTATATCGACTATGTAGAGAAGTATTGGTGGGGTGGGGACGAATTGGCTCATAGATTTCACACATATTTTATTAGTTGTAAGTTTTTCTATCCAAAAATCTTTCTATCACACTCGTTTTTTCAGTTAAATTCCAATACGAATGATTATCACCTTTATTGTTATTTATTGATTTGTTCTGTGTACTTTTTCTCAACAAACATAGCCTTTTTTAAGTAAATAGTGAAGGTTTGTTCAATGGGTGATGGCTTAAAATTTCAGTTCTATCTCAAGAACTTTGGCTGCACACAAAATCAGGGAGAGGGGGCGAATATTCGACAGATTCTTCTTTCTTCTAATGGTCGAGAAGTTGATAGCAAATATTCAGCAGATGTCATAATAATAAATTCTTGTGCAGTAAAAACTCCTACTGAAGATAAAGTCATCCAATATATTTACGAATGCAGCATGACTGATGCTGATATAATCGTGACAGGCTGTCTTCCCAAGATAAATCCAGATCGAATTAAGAAAGCATGTCCCGATGCTATTTTGACCCCTCCTAATATTGGAAAATCAATCCTCAAGTATGTTCCCCTACAACTGACGAATGGGGAAACCTATAGAATGGCAAGATTACCCGATATTCCGGTTTTCTTGGAAAATCAACCGTTAACTTCTATCGTACCAATTGCTCAAGGATGTTTAGGTAGTTGCACTTATTGCACAGTAAAATATGCCAGAGGTTGGTTACAGAGTTATCCAATGAAGGATGTATTTGAATATTCCAAAAAAGCAGTTGAAAGAGGTGCTCGAGAACTGTTTGTTACAGCACAGGATACCGCTACTTATGGTAAGGATAACGGCGTTAATCTAGTTGACCTCCTTTCAAAAATGCTAGAAATAGAAGGAGATTTTCAAATACGAATTGGGATGATGAATCCTAAATTTGCTGCTGAAATAATAGATCCTTTACTTGATTTGATGGAAAAGGATGAACGAATTTATCGATTCCTTCACATACCTGTTCAAAGTGGATCAGACAGGATACTTGATTTGATGAAAAGGGATTATGATACTGAAAGCTTCAACAATTTAATCAAGAAGATAAGATTACGTTTTCCAAAAATGACTCTATCTACTGATATCATTGTAGGTTTTCCTGGGGAAACAAACTACGATTTTGAACTTACTGTAAATTGCTTGGAGAAAAATTGTTTTGATATTGTTAATGTTTCAAAATATGGTGACAGACCATTTGCAGCATCTGTGAATTTTGCCAATAAAATTCCACCTGATATAAAAAAGAAAAGAAGCAAATACATCGCTGAAAAAGTACATGCTATCCAAAACAAAAGAAACAAAGAATGGATTGGATGGAAGGGGAA